>NZ_JARTVT010000015.1:0-15810 GCF_029625685.1 Mesorhizobium sp. WSM4976 | reverse complement strand
CGCCGGCGCCTGGCCGATCGAAACCGTCAGCAGGTCGCAGGCGATCCAGCTTCCACCGATGCGGACACGGGCAAGATGGTGGTTTCCGGCCGTGCCCTCCGCTGCCTCCACGGTTGCGCCTTTCCGAATGGCGACGCCCCCGCCGCGGAGCTCGGCTTCCAACGGACCGGCCTCACCGGAGGATCTCGGATCGACAAGCTCGACGACCGATACGCCGGCATCCAGCAGATCGAGCGCCGTCCGGTAGCCCTCGTCATTGGCGGCGAGCACAACCGCGCTCTGGCCGGGTCGCACGCCATAGTGCCGGATCAAACGCTGGGCAGCACCGCCGAGCATGATCCCCGGCAGGTCATTGTTGCGGAAGACGGCCGGCTGCTCGATCGCGCCGGTCGCCAGGATCACTTCCCGGGCGCGCGTGCGATAGAGCCGGTTGCCCTGGATCAGCGGCAGCCAGTTGTCCTCGTACCAGCCATTGCAGACGGTGCCGGTCAGCACCTTGAGATTGGGCAGCGTGGCCAGCCGCGATGACAGGCCGGAGAGGACGGTCGGATCGTGGCGACCAAAGCTCAACGCGCCGCCGATCTCCGGATTCTCGTCGCACAGCACCACATCGGCACCGGCTTCGGCGGCGGCGATTGCGGCGCTCAATCCTGCAGGGCCGGCGCCGACGACGAGCACGTCGCAATGCAGGTGCGTCTTGTCGAAATGCCGGTGCGGAGCCTTGGTGTCGACCACGCCCAGGCCGGCCTTGCGGCGGATGATCGGCTCCCAGAATTTCAGCCAGCTGTCGCGGCGCGGACCCATGAAGGTACGGTAGTAGAACCCGACCGGCAGGAAGCGGCCGAGCGTGTCCATGATGGCGTCGCGGTCGCGCTCGAGCGAGCCGTTGACGTTCTGGGCGCTGACCCGCAGCCCTTCGCTGATCGGCGTGCGCTCGGCGGCGGCGTTCGGCTCGAACGGCAATTGCACAAGAGCGTTGGCGTCGGCCCCGGTCATCGACAGGATGCCGCGCGGGCGATGGTATTTGAACGAGCGCGACAGCACCCATTGGCCGGACGCGGCGAGCGCGCTGGCGATGCTGTCGCCTTCATAGCCTTCAAAAGGCTTGCCCTCGAAGCTGAAGCGGATGCGGCGGCTTCGGTCGATCCGGCTTCCGAAAGGGGCGGGCAGCCGGTTCATGCGCGGTCCCGCAGTTGCGGAGCGTCGAAGGTGCGGATGATCTCGTTGCTGACGAGATCGCGCTCAGCCAGGAAGAAATAATTGCTCGGCACGTGCCGCCACCATTCGACCACTATGCCCTTACGGTTCTCGGCGCGGAACAGATGCCGCGACCAATCCCTGTCGGCGGTTGCATTCGGATCGGGCCTTGCGCGCACCGGTCCGAAGCACTGAAACTCGTCGATGTTGCGCGGGCCGTTCATGGGGCAGGTGAGCAGTTTCATCGCTTAATGGCTCGCCGCCGTTGCGCCCATTTCATTGAGCAGCCGGAAGGTTTCGAAGCGCTCCAATGCAAAGGGTTTGAGGATGTCGGGCACGCGGCCCTCGGCAATCGTCTGTGCCATGCGCTTTCCCGCGACAGGCGTCGCCTTGAAGCCCCAGGTGCCCCAGCCGCAGTCGAGCCACAGATTGGCAAGCGGGCTGGCGCCCATGATCGGGCTGTAGTCCGGCGTCATGTCGGTGATGCCGGCCCATTGCCTCAGCAACCGCACGCCTTGCAGGAAAGGAAAGAGGTGGACGGCGCCTTCGGCGAGGTGCTCCTTCATGTCTAGCGTCGAGCGAGTCGAATAGAGCTGGTAGGGATCGGAGCCGCCGCCGATGACCACCTCGCCGCGCGAGGACTGCACGAGATAGGTGTGCAGCGAGACCGACGAGACCAGCGTGTGCAGCCAAGGCTTCAGGGGCTGGGTGACCATCGCCTGCAGGGGATAGCAGCGGATAGGAAGCTCGATGCCGGCCATCAGCGCCACGTCGTAGTTCATGCCGCCGGTGGCGATCAGCACCTGGCCGCAGGCGACGCGGCCCCTGCTCGTCGTGACGGCCTGGACGCGGTCGCCGACGACCTCGAAGCCTTGCACCTCGGTGCGCTGGTGGATCTCGACGCCGCGGCGCGACGCCTGGGCGGCGTAGCCCCAGGCGACGGCGTCGTGGCGCGCCGTTCCGCCGTCGGCATGCCAGAGCCCGCCGAGGATTTCGAGCGGGCCGCCATAGTCCATGTTGATGAGCGGGCAGAGCTCCTCGACGCCCTTTTGGTCGACGACCTCGGTGCGCGTGCCCATATGCTTGCCCATTTCGGCGCGCAAATGGAAGCTACGCATCGTCGCCTCGGTATGCGCCAGAGTGAGCTGGCCGCGCTGCGAGAACATGACGTTGAAGTCGAGTTCTTGCGACAGGCGCTCGAACAGCTCGACGCCTTCTTTATAGAAGGCGATGCCTTCCGGCGTGATGTAGTTGGAGCGGATGGTGGTGGTGTTGCGCGCCGTGTTGCCGCCAGCGAGGTAGCCTTTTTCCAGCACCGCGATGCTGCGTATGCCGTGGTACTTTGCAAGGTGATGCGCGCAGGACAGTCCATGTCCACCGCCGCCGATGATGACGACATCATAGGCCGGCTTCAGCCCGGGCGTAGCGGGGATGTCGCCGCTGACCGGATAGTCCCGGCTGAGACCATATTTCAGGAGCTTGAGGGGCATTGCGGCTCAGCTCGAAGCCTTGGGAGGATCGTAGATCAGCGCCGAGAGATCGGAGAAGCGGCTGTCGCGGTCGTTGAGCGAAAGCACCGCGTCGCGGATCGCCGCGGCGCGGCCGGGTCCGAGCACGGGCACAGCGAATTGCATGTATTTTGCCTCGAGGTCCTGCCTGGTCATCGGCGCTTCCGGGCCGCCGCGCGCATGCACGTCGCCCGACATCAGCACGCGTCCATCATTGGTCGTGATGACGACATCGGCCCAGCGGCCGGCCGGGAAGCGGGCGCTGTGCCGCTCTGTTTCGGTCACGGTGATGCGCGTCAGCATGTCGGCGACCGCGGCGTCCGCAAGGGCGGCGCCGGAAATATGCTCGAGCCCGATGCGCCGGTGGATGATGAAGGTCGCGACGGCGAAGCGCAGGCTGTACTGCGCCTTCGAGGTCGTGTCCGGCATGCCGTCGAACAGCGTCGCCGCATAGTGAAAGCTGTTGACCTGGACATGGGCGATGTCGGAGGCACCGAGATTGTGCGACAGGCAAAGTCCACGCACCGCGTCGATCGCGGCATGTGCCCAGCGGCAGATCGGATAAGGCTTCACATACTGGTGAAGGGACTGCCAGAAGACGCCGAGATCCTGCCAATGCGTTGCGACTTCCGGCGCCTCCACCGTGATCGCCGGCGCGCCGGTGAAGCCGCGTTCGGCAAGCACCGCCGCCGAAAGGCCAATGAGGGCGCCGGGGCCTGAGCCATCATGAAGCATGGTCGGCGTGGCGATCTCGCGCATCATCTGACTGCGGGGGCCGTGATACTCGGCAATGCCAAGCGCCTCGCGCAACTGCGTTTCGTCGAGCCGCCGCAGGCGTGCCGCTACCGCCGCCACGCCCAAGGCATTCCAGGCGCCGGAGGTGTGATAGTCGCTTACCGTCGCATGCAAGGCGATGCCGGCCCGGCCGGCGACTTCGTAACCGACGACCAGGGACGCCAGTGCCTCCGGCCCCGCAAGGTCGGGCCTTGCTTCGGCGAGCGCTGCAAGCGCCGGCACGACCGCGACGCCGATATGGCCCTTGGTCGGGCTGTAGCCGTCATGGCCGTCGAGATTGTCGGTCTGCGTGGCGACGGCATAGGCCGCGCCGGCAATGCTGGCGCGCCGCCCGTCGAACAGCATGCGGGCTGAGTATTGCGGATCGTTCGAACCATAGAGAAGCACGGCCACGTCGCGCGCGATCCGGCCTGCTTCCATCGGTCCGGCGGCGACGGCGATGCCGAGCGTGTCGAGCAGGAGGTAGCGCGCCTGTTCCAGCACCGGTTGAGGGAAGACGTAAGCGGGACGCCGCAGCACGAAATCGGCAAGGCGCGTGAGCGTATCGGAACTGACGACAGGCCCCTCACGCCGGTATGACGGCACAGCCACGCGCTTATCTCCCCTGTCTTCTCACAACATCAATAAATTGGGTTCATCGCGCAGGCACGCGATTAGTTTGGCGGCTTTGGCCAAAAATATTGATGCCATGTCGCCTGTCTGCGATTGAATGGCCGGCCGCCCATGCGATAGCTATGGACACTACGCAGTTGGAGACCGGGATGAAGCCGCCACCCCCCTTGAACTATATCCGCTCGTTCGAGAGCTCCGCCCGCCATTTGAGCTTCACCACGGCGGCCAAGGAACTGGGCTACACGCAAGCCGCGGTCAGCACGCATGTGCGGGCGCTCGAACATTATATCGGCCGGCAGCTGTTCATCCGTTATCCGCGCAGCCTGAAGCTCACCGAGATGGGGGAGGCGTTCCTGCCGACCTTGCGCCAGGCGCTCGACCAGATCGACCAGGCGACCGAGGCGATCGTCGCGTCCTCGCGCAACCGCACGGTGGTCGTCTCCTGCCCGATGAGCCTGGCGGAAAACTGGCTGGCGGGCTGCATGGCCGCGTTCCGCAAGAAGCATCCCGAGATCGAGATCGTGCTGCACGGCACGATCTGGGAAGACTTGAGCGAGCAGATCGCCGACATCACCATCTCGACCCGGCGCTTCGACGACCGACCGCCTGCGGCGACCCCGCTCTGGAACGACGAATTGGTGCTGCTCTGCGCTCCCGGCACGCTCGAGGGCGAGCATGCGCTTAAGACGCCGCAGGACATGCTCAAGGTGGATTGGATCTTCGTGCATGGCCGCCAGGAATACTGGCAGGTTGTCACCGAGGCGCTTGGCGTTGACCTGGAGGATCACGACAAGGGCCTGTCGACCAATGCCTCCAACATCGCGCTCGAGCTCGCCGCGATGGGGGCCGGCCTGGTCGCCACGCAGCGCTCGCTCGCGCATGCCTATATGCGCCGCGGGCTGCTCGTCGAGCCGTTTCCGGTGCGGCCGCCAAGCCCCTGGAATTACTATCTCACCGAGAGCCAGCTTTCGAAGGGAAACATCGCCCGCATTGTCAGGGAATGGATTCTTTCTCGGGCCAGGGAAGACGCCGCACGACCTTGAGGCTGTCCGCGCCCTTCGAAAATTTGGCGAGCCAATGGCATTGTTTTTTTAGGGCTTAAAGGCCGGTTTTCTGCGGTTCGGGAAGGGCCGAGCCCTTCCGAGATTTTTGCATCGCCCCTAACATGCGTGGTGCAAGGGGAATGCAACGGGCGGAAAGCCCTGAACCGGAGAACAACGATGACAATGTTCAAGAGCAACGGTGACCGCGTCCCGGCGGTCATCGAAAGCTACGCAGCCGAAGTCAAAAAAGGCGGGATGGACCGCCGCGAATTCCTAGCCATGGCAAGCGTGATGGGCGCTTCCACGGCGCTCGCCTATTCGATGGCGGGGATCGAGCCGGCCAAGGCCGCCGCTCCGTTGCCCGGCAAGAAGGGCGGCATCCTGAAGATGCAGATGATCATCAAGGACATGAAGGATCCGCGCGCCTGGGACTGGTCGGAGATCGCCAATGTCATGCGTCAATGCAACGACTACATGATCCGCTACACAACCGACTTCACCTTCGAGGGCCATCTGGTCGAGAGCTGGGAGGTGAGCGACGACGCCACCGAATACACGCTGCATCTGCGCAAGGGCGTGAAATGGTCGAACGGCGACGACTTCAATGCCGACGACATCGTCTACAATATCGGGCGCTGGTGCGATAAGACGGCCGAAGGCAATTCGATGGCCGGCCGCATGAGTTCGCTGATCGATCCCGCCACCAAGAAGGCCGCCGCCGGCGCCATCACCAAGGTCGACGACCATACGGTCAAGCTGAAATGCCGCCAGTCGGATGTCACCATCATTCCGGGCTTTTCCGACTATCCGGCGGTCATCGTCCATCGCGACTTCGACAAGAATGGCGCCAATATGCTTAAGACGCCCGGCACCGGCCCCTATGAGCTGATCTCCTACAAGGTCGGCGAGTCGGCTTCGGTGCGGCGGCGGAAGGACTTCACCTGGTTCGGCGGCGAGCCCTATCTCGACGGCGTCGACTGGGTCGACTACGGATCGGACGCCTCGAACCCCGCCATCGGCAGCGCCTTCGAGGCCGGCGAGATCGACTGCAACTATCAGACGGTCGGCGGCACCGTCGACCTCTATGACAGCATGGGCCTGGTCAAGGAGCAGGTCGTCACCGCCGGCACGATCGTGCTGCGCACCAACGTGACCAACAAGCCCTACGACGACAAGCGGGTACGCAACGCCATACAGCTCGCGGTCGACAATGAGACGGTGCTGAAGCTCGGTTACAGCGGCCTCGGCCAAGTCGCCGAGAACCATCATGTCTGCCCGATCCATCCGGAATATTACGCGCTGCCCAAGGTTCCGCGCGACTTGGCCAAGGCAAAGGCGCTGTTGGCTGAGGCCGGCCAGACGGATCACGAGTTCGAGCTGATCTCCTACGATGCCGACTATGTGAAGGACCCGGCCGATGTCGTCGCCGCGCAGATGCGCGACGCCGGCTTCAAGGTCAAGCGCACCATCATCCCGGGCTCGTCCTTCTGGAACGACTGGACGAAATACCCGTGGTCGACCACGGACTGGGGCATGCGGCCGCTGGGTGTGCAGGTGCTGGCGATCGCCTATCGCAGCGGCGAGGCCTGGAACGAGTCCGGCTACGCCAATCCGGATTTCGACAAGAAGCTCAACGAGGCGATGGCAATCCCCGACCCAGCCAAGCGCAAGGAACTGATGAAGGAGGTGGAGTTCATCCTGCAGGACTCCGGCATTCTCGTCCAGGCGTTCTGGCGCTCGCTCTACCGTCACCATGCCGCCTATGTGAAGAACCTCGGCATGCACCAGACCTTCGAGCTGCAACTGGACAAGGTCTGGCTGGACAAGGCCTAGACCGGAGGCTCAGGCACCAATTCAGGGGCGCATCTGCGCCCCTGAATTGACCGGCGACTGCGATCGATCAGTCAGCTAAATGAAATCCCAAAGCGCTGCCGAGGAGCGCGAAGCAAGTCGCCGAACAAAGGGAAGAAAGCTCACCATGCGCACTCATGCACAAGCCGTCGTCATTGGCGGGGGTCTGATCGGCTGTTCGATCCTCTATCATCTCGCCAAGTTCGGTTGGACGGATGTCGTGCTTTTGGAACGCAGCGAGCTGACCTCCGGCTCGACCTGGCACGCGGCCGCCAACATCCACGGCTTGCATGATTCCACCAACATCAGCCGGCTTCAGCATTACACGATGGCGCTCTACAAGGAACTGGAAGCCGAGACCGGCCAGGGCTGCGGCATCTTCCAGCCGGGCTCGCTCTATCTCGCCCAGACCGAAGCGCGCGAGCATCAGCTCAGGCTGCAGGAGGCCAAGGCGCGGCGCTACAAGATGAATTTTTACGAGGTCGGCCGCGACGAGGCGGAGCGGCTGCATCCGCTGGTCGATTTCGACGGCATACGCTGCATCATGTACGAACCTGAAGGCGGCAATGTCGATCCGTCTGGCGTCACCGCTGCTTATGCCGCCGGCGCGCGCCAGCGCGGCGCCGAGATCCATCGCTTCACCCCGGTCACGGCGACCGAGGCTCAAGCGGACGGCAGCTGGATCGTGCGCACGCCGAAGGGCGACATCCGCACGCAATGGGTGGTCAACGCCGCCGGCCTGTGGGGCAGGGAGGTCGCCGCCATGGCCGGGCTGCAACTGCCGCTGATCCCGACCGAGCATCAGTATTTCGTCACCGAGACCATTCCCGAAATCGCCACCATGGGCCGGCGCCTGCCGTCGGTCGCCGATCGCGACGGCGAATATTACCTGCGCCAGGAGGGCCTCGGGCTGCTGATCGGTGCCTATGAGCGCAACATGAAGTTCTGGGCCGAGGAAGGCACGCCGCTGGATTTCGGCCACGAGCTGTTTCCCGACGATCTCGACCGCATCGAGGAAAACATGATGCGCGCCGTTCAGCGTGTTCCGGCGGCCGCCACCGCCGGCGTCAAGAAGGTGATCAACGGTCCGATGATCTGGTCGCCGGACAGCGCCGTGCTGTTCGGGCCGGTGCCGGAGCTCAGCAACTATTTCTGCTGCAACGGCATCATCCCCGGCTTCTCGCAATCGGGGGGCATGGGCAAGCTCGCGGCCGAATGGATGATCGAGGGTGAGCCTTCGCTCGACATGTTCGGCTGGGACATGGCGCGCTTCGGGCACTGGGCCGGCAAGGCCTTCACCAAGGCGCGCGTGCAGGACCAGTACAGCCATCGCTTCAAGATACATTTCCCGAACGAGGAGCGCGCCGCCGGCCGCCCTGTGCGCACCAGGCCGGCTTACGAAATGCAAAAGGAAATGGGCGCCGTGTTCGGCCTCAATTTCGGCTGGGAGCATCCGCTGTGGTTTGCGGCAGAAGGTGAGCCGCGCGAGGAGACCGTCGGCTTCACGCGCCAGAATTGGTGGGGGCCGGTGGGTCGCGAGGCACGCATGCTGCGCGAGCATGCCGGCATCATCGACATCTCCAATTTCGCCAAATACGAGGTGAAAGGTCCAGGCGCGGAAGCCTGGCTGAACGCGGTGTTCGCCAACCGCATGCCGACCAAGGTCGGCAATTCTTGTCTCACGCCGCTGATCGGCAAGCGTGGCGGCATCGCCGGCGACTTCACCGTGACCAGACTGGCGGAGGACGAGTTCATGGTGATCGGCTCGGGTATGGCCGAGCGTTTTCATGTGCGCTTCTTCAAATCGGTGCCGCTGCCGGAAGGCACGACCTTCCGCTCCCGCACCGAGGAGCTCGGCGGCTTCAATGTCGCCGGGCCGAAATCGCGCGAGCTGCTGCAGCGGCTCACCAATGACGACCTGTCGAACGAGGCCTTCCCCTTCATGCGCTCGCGCCAGATCACCGTGGCCGGCGTCGATGTCGTGGCGCTCAGGGTCTCCTTCACCGGCGATCTCGGCTGGGAGCTGCATTGCAAGGCGGCCGACCAGGTCGAGCTCTACAGCGCGCTGCTCAAGGCCGGCGCGGAGGTCGGCGCCGGGCCGGTCGGCTCGCGGGCGCTGATGTCGCTACGCGTCGAGAAGGGCTACGGCAGCTGGAGCCGCGAATACTCGCCGGAATACTGGCCGCAGGAGGTCAAGCTCGACAGGCTGATCAAGACGGACAAGCAATTCCTCAACCGTGATGCCTATCTCGCCGTCGCCGACAAGCCGGCGCGCGACGAACTGATCATGCTTTCCGTCTCGGCCAAGGATGCCGACGCCACGGGAGGCGAGCCGATCTTCCTGCCGGACGGCACGCCGATCGGCCAGGTGTCGTCGGGCGCCTATGGCTATTTCGTCGAGCAGTCGCTGGCGATGGGCTATGTCAAGGCGGGAACCGCCAAGGCCGGCGACAAGGTGACCGTCGCCATACTGGGCAGGCCGCATGACGCGGTGCTGCTCGCCCATCCGCCCTTCGACCCGGAAGGCAAGCGGCTGCGCTCGTAAGCCGCAAAGCCTCTCTACTGGGATCACCAGTATCGACGAGGACCTCCAACAACCAAAACAGAGGGGAATCGCATGATCAGACGACATTTGCTGGGCACGATGCTTGCCCTGATCCTTTCGTCCGCCGCGCAGGCGGCCGACGTCAAAGTGATCAACAACGATGCGTGGTTCGCTGAAGGTCCGATCTGGTATCAAGACAAGCTCTTCTACGTCGAGTATGGCCGCGGCACGGTCACTGTCTGGGACGGCAAGAAGAACGACATTTTCTGGAAAATGGATGGCTGCGGCCCGTCGGCGGTGCTGCCGACGACAACCGGCGAGTTCCTCGTCACCTGCTACGACAACAACACGATCGGCCGCATCTGTGGCCGACGGCAAGACGCTGCCGGCCTATGACAGGGACACGGACGGAAAGCCGTTCAGCGGGCCGAACGATTTCGCGCCCGACAAGGACGGCGGCGTCTATTTCACCGGCTCCGGCAAGGGCGGTCCGCTGATCGACGCCTCGGCCTATTACATCGGCAAGGATGGCAGCGTGAAGAAGGTCGCCGGCGACCTGCACAATGCCAATGGGCTTGTGATGTCGAACGACGGCAAGATCCTCTTTCTGGTCGAGACCGAGGACAACAGGATTATCGAATTCGATGTTTCGTCCGACCACAGCCTGAGCAATCGCCGCGTCTTCCTGCGGCTCGACGATCTCTTCCCGAACCAGCCGCATATCTGGCCTGATGGCATCAAGATGGACAAGGCGGGCGAGATGTATATCGGCCAGAGCCCTCGCTCGCTCGATGCGCCCGGCAAGATCATCGTCGTCGACAAGGACGGCAAGCTTCTGCGCACGCTTTCGGTGCCGTCGCCATCGATGCCGAACTTCGCCTTCGGGCCCGACGAGAAGATGCTTTACGTGATGGCGCTCGACCAGATCGATGCAGCACCTTGGCACGGCAAGGTCTACGAAGTGCCGAACAAGTAGGTTGGCCGGCGGGCGGTGGAGGCTGGCCCGCCGCCTGACCAACCGCCGATGACTGGCTCAGTCGCCGAAGCGGCTCAGCCAGTGGCGGGCGAGGTCGGAGCGGCGGCAGACCCAGATTTCGGGATTGGCCGTGATCTTGTCGAGGAAGCGTTCCAGCCCGATCATGCGGCCGGGACGCGCCGCCA
The DNA here is from genome assembly GCF_029625685.1 of Mesorhizobium sp. WSM4976. Classification (NCBI taxonomy): domain Bacteria; kingdom Pseudomonadati; phylum Pseudomonadota; class Alphaproteobacteria; order Hyphomicrobiales; family Phyllobacteriaceae; genus Mesorhizobium; species Mesorhizobium sp. WSM4976. The sequence continues at coordinate 5,098 of NZ_JARTVT010000015.1, read as the reverse complement.
GCCGGCAATGCAGCGATACCGTCATCATGCGCGGGGTCTTCTGGCCTTCCTTCAGCAGCCAGTCGACGCCGTCGCTGACATAGTCGAAGAACTGGCTGCCGGTCTCCAGGCCTGAGCCGCGGGAAAAGCGGCTGTCGTTGTTGTCGAAAGAGTGCGGCACGACGAGATGGCGCTTGGCGCCGACATCAACGAAATAAGGCAGGTCGTCATTGTAGTCGTCGCAGTCGAACAGGAAGCCGCCATGCTCGGTGACCAGCCGGCGGGTGTTGAGGCTTGGCCGGCCGGTGTACCAGCCCACGGGATCGATGCCGGTGATCTTGCGCACCACATCCACCGTCATGGCGATGTGCTGGCGCTCTTCCTCTTCGCTGAGCGGCGCATAGTCGATCCAGCGCCAGCCATGGCAGACAATGTCGCTGCCGAGCGCTGCTATCGCCTTGCCGGCGGCCGGGTTTAGCTCCAGCGCGCGGCCGACGACGTAGAAAGTAGGGATGACGCCCTTGTCCTTGAAAAGCGAGATGAGCCGCCAGACCCCGACGCGCGAACCATATTCGTAGAGCGATTCCATGTTGCGGTTGCGCAAGCCCGGCGCGGCGGGCGACACGGCAAGATCGGACAGGATCGTCTCGGAAACGCCGTCGCCTTCGCCGATCGAGTACTCAGCGCCTTCCTCGTAATTGACGACGATGTTGAGCGCCAGCTTCGCGCCGCCCGGCCACTCAGCCCGCGGAGGCCGCTCGCCATAGCCGATGAAGTCGCGGGCGGGCAGGTACGGCATGTCTGACGTCACGTCTTGAAATCCCCTCGGATGAAGCCCTTACCAGCATTGCCGGCCGCGCGGGGCGGTCAGGATGCGCAGCGTGCGGTCCATAACATCCTGCGGCCCGACGGTGATGCGCAGGCAATCGGTGAGGCCGTAACCGGCGAGGCCGCGCACGATGATGTCGGCGCCGCGCAGGGCATTGTCGGCCGCCATCGCCGCGGCGGCGTCGGCAAAGCGCACCAGCACGAAATTCGTCCGGCTCTCGGGGTCCTCGTATCCGGCCGCGCGCAAGCCTTGCGCGAAGCGGTCGCGATTGTCCGACGTGCGCGCCACCGTTGCGCGCATATAGGCCTGGTCCTCGATGGCCGCGACGGCCATGGCGAGGCTCACCGTCGAGACCTGGTTGGAATTCTGCATCTTGCGCACTTCGGCGGCGACCTGGGGCGCAAACAGCCCCCAGCCGATGCGCGCGCCGGCCAGGCCGTATGCCTTGGACAGACTGCGCAGGACGACGGTGTCGCCGCGCGCGGCAAGCGCGAAGACGGTCTGCGGATCCTGGTCGTCGAATTCGCCATAGGCCTGGTCGATCATCAGGAGAACGTCGCCGGGAAGCCCCGCGCGCAGACGCAGCAGCTCCGCGTTCCTGATGCGCGTGCCGGTCGGGTTGCCCGGATTGCAGACGAAGACGATGCGCGTCGCCGGCGTGAGCGCCGCCAGGATGGCGTCGATCGAGACTTCATAGTCGCGCTCGGCCGCCTTGACATAGGTTGCCCCGACGCGCGCTGCTGCCGAGGCGGCAAAATTATAGGCGTAGCTCGTGCCGAGCACGTCCGCGCCGGGACCGGCGAAGGCCGCGATCGTGCAGGCGATCAGCTCCATCGAGCCGGCGCCGCACAGGACGAGGTCGCGCTCGACGCCATAGGCCCTGGCGATCGCATCGCGCAGCAAGGTCCAGTCCGGATCCGGGTAAAGGTGGCTGCGCGCCACGGCGTTCCGGCCGGCCTCTATGGCTTTGGGACTGGGCGGGAAGGCGCTCTCGTTCTGGGCCAGCGTCGGCCGGTCGCAACCGGCGAAATTCGCCAGCGCGAAAGCGGGCATGGCCTCGATATGGGCGGTGGCTTTCAGGGGCACGGCATTGAGATCTGGCTATCGGCCTTCGGCAAGGTGTTGCGAGGGGGGAGGCTAAGACATGGTGGCAGCGCCGCCAAGCGAAATTCCCCGGCACAATGGGTAAGGGAATTTGGCCCATGCGGAGGAGGGTGGGGGATGGCACGGTCTCAAGGATACCATCCGCCAGCAGCCGTAAATATTCAAGATGACTAATGTTCAGCCAGCGACGGCGTGACGACCGCTATGCCCACGCCGATTGCGAGGCCCGTGGCGAGGCTTTGAGCCAGGCGCAACGCCATTGCCGTGGTGAGCCTGCAAACGCGCTGGCGGCGGCCTCAGGGCAGCAGCAATGTCTGTGGTCAAAGGCACGGTCCATTCGAAGATTCCTAGATCGGAATTCGTCGAATGTGAATCCCCGTCACCTCGCCGTCGACTTCATTCGACCATTCCAGCAACGCAGTACAATCGATCACTTCGTGAAATTGGGCGCTTGGGTCAAACCGGAGGCCGGAGCTGTAAGACCGCAGGCATCGCAGGCCGATCATTTTTTTGAGCCTCGCCCAGCGTTCCTCTTCGCCCGTCAACGGTGGAATTGGTTTTTTGTTCTTTTCAATCAGAGACTGCATGAGCAGCCCCTCCCCAAAGTTTCGTTCGTAATTCAACAATCCTACAGCTCGGGCCTCGATGAAGCATCATCCATTTGCAGGCCAATGCCTCACTTAGCCCGTGCGCTCCGGTCGTCGGGCTTATCGTTTCAGGACTTGATGCTGCTCGCAGGCGGCTTCGGCGTGTCGTTGAACGAAAGCCGCTCCACGGTGGCAACAATCGCAACCGACAGTGCCTCGGCCTCGTCGAGCACCGTCGGGCCGAAGTGTCCGTTCACCTGCTCCTCGCTCATCAGCACGCCGGGCGGGCAATACTCCTCGATCGTGGCGCGGATCATGTGCAGCGCGGCGCGGCAAGCAAGCTCGTTTTCCATAACAAATAAACATTCAATTTTGCTAAAATGTTCCGGAACAAGATAGCGGCCCGCGCCTTGAATCGCGTTGTGTTGGGGTTGTGAGTTGCGTCTCACTTTCATCAGGCCGATGGAGCCCGAGCTGGTCGAACAGCCTCCGAAGGGCGACGGCTGGTCGCATGAGGTGAAATTCGACGGGTATAGAACCCAGCTTATCAAGGACGAGGACGGCATCCGGCTCCACACGAAGACCGGCATCGACTGGACCAAGAAATACCGGACGATCGCGAAGGAAGCCGCTGCGCTGAACGCTGATAGCTTCATCATCGAAGGCGAGATGATCGTCACCAGTGACGCCGGTTTTTCCGATTTCCATGCGCTGCGCTCGGCCATCGCGCGGCGGCCACAGGACCTCTACCTGGTGGCTTTTGATCTTCTTTACCTCAATGGCCAGGACCTTCGCGACATGCCGCTCAGCGAGCGCAGGGACGTGCTGCAGGCGCTAGTTCCGGTCGGCCGGCACATCCAATTCTCGGAAGCCCTGCCGGGCACTGGCGATGCCGTCTATCACCTTGCTTGCGAAGCAAACCTCGAGGGCATCGTCTCGAAGCGGCTGGATAGCGTCTATCGCTCTGGCGCCACAATGAACTGGCGGAAGATCAAGTGCTACGTCGAAGCCGAGATGGACATCATCGGCGTACAGCGCGAAGCCGGCAAGCCGGCCATGGTGCTGATGGCGGAAAAGGGCCGTTACATGGGCGGCGCCTTCGTCACGTTCAAGGCCGACAAGCGGCAAGCCCTATGGGACCGCGTGCAGGGCAAGGTAGGCGCTCCGCCGCCGAAGGGAATGAAGAAGCAGAAGGTCGAGTGGCTGAAGCCTGGCCTCGTCGGCCGCGTCAAATTCCTTAAGGGCGAAGATACGTTGCGTCATGCCTCTCTCAAAGATTTTCGCGACGAGTCGGCCTGAAGCGGGCATGTGTCAGGAACAAACCCCATATCGGTGCGGCGACCCTTTTCAGCACGAGGATCGTCATGGGTGAGGAATGTCCGCTCTCAGAAAGCACTCGACGGCAAGCTTGCGGCCGGCACAGGCCTTTCGGTCGGTTGTTTGACGTGAAAGCGCAATTCGACCCTTGACGTCGCTGAACTGGTGCGGCGGTTCGGACCGGTTCAGCCCTGCCTTCGTTGGGATCTGTTGAAAATCACCTAACGCGACGAGTGCCGCGGCGCCGGCCGCGACGATCGGAATCTCCAATTCACAAACCAAGCGATTACGCCGGAGCAGCGCAAGCGCTGGACGCCATGTCCCCAAGCGTTGGCGGTCCGGCGTAGCTAGCGGGGTAGGCCAGCACACGCCGGACCTGACCGGCGGCGCGCGACTAGATACTCCCAGGCACCGGCTGATGTTATTTATACGAGGAATTCATAGGGTCATCGCCATCCGAACGAAGGACGAGGTGCCGAGTTGAAGGGATCATGAACTTGCGCGCGGCCCGAGCCAGACGCCGCGGCCCGAGCGGCCGACAGTTCCGCGCTCTGTCGGGGTGCGTTGGGTTGAACCGCCGGGTCTAGCCGACTCGGGGTTGGGGAATCGGCTGGAGCGGCGGTTGCATTAGCAAAGTTGCACGAATATCACGTTGGTTACGTTCCACCGGCTTTCGTTTAAACTCGCCGGGCGAGGCCCCCAACAACTGCCTCAAGCCCGACGAGCTGCCGGAGGTCAAGCCGGCAATCCTGCCTTGCAAGGCGGATGCCAGCATTCTCGTCCTACAACGGTACAGCTTGCCGATAAGCCGCGACCTGATTGGACCGCTGCTGCAGGCCGCGATAGGCGAGATAGAAGATATCCCGATCGTGCAAGCCCTCTCGCCGGTCGTATCGTACGGCGTTGGACAAGGAAAATGAGCACCGACTAGCCGACGAGCACCCGGCCAATCGCAATCCCTTGCCGATCGCGATTCCCGTTACCAGACTGTCGACCAGGCGAATCGTCCAGGCTATCGAAGTGGCGCGTGGGTCCAATCCCGGTGCCTTGCTGCAATTCGATCAGCTCGTCCAAAACGCGTTCGATGGCAGTTTCTCTCCCTCGGGCGATTCCCGTGTAAATCGGCGCCTAGCGAAGTCGAGTGGCGTACCTATACCGTACCTATCGCCAAAATCGGCGATTTTGCAGGTTGGCTAAGTGCTTGTTGCCCTTCCCGAGAGATGGGTGACAGTTCATTCCGGATAGATGGGTTACACTTTTGGCCCTTTGCAAGGAGAGCAAG
>NZ_JARTVT010000145.1:0-230 GCF_029625685.1 Mesorhizobium sp. WSM4976 | reverse complement strand
ATATTTCCCACACTCTACTCACCCTCCCCGCTGCGCCCTTCCTTCCGGCCCGCCGCGCCCCCCCCCCCCCGGCCCCCACCCCCCCCCCCCCTCCTCCCCCCCCGCCCCCCCCCCCGCCGCCCGCCCCCCCCCCCCCCCCCCCCCCCCCCCCCCCCCCGCCGCGCCCGCCGCCCCCCCCCCCCCCCCCGCCCGCCGGCCCCCCCCCCCCCCCCCCCCCCCCCCCGGGGATT
>NZ_JARTVT010000144.1:0-232 GCF_029625685.1 Mesorhizobium sp. WSM4976 | reverse complement strand
ATTGTGGGGGGGGGCGGGGGGGGGGGCGGGGGGCGGGGAGGGGGGGGGGGCCCCCGGCGCAGAGTGGCGGGGAGGGTGTGCGGGGGGGGTGGGGCCGGGGGGGGGGGGGGGGGGGGGGGGGGGGGGGGGGCCCCGCGGGGGGGGGCGGGGGGGGGGGGGGGGGGGGTGAGAGGGGGGGGGGGGGGGGGGCCCGCCGGGCGGGGGGGGGGGGGGGGTGGGGGCGGGGGGGGGG
>NZ_JARTVT010000143.1:0-234 GCF_029625685.1 Mesorhizobium sp. WSM4976 | reverse complement strand
CCCCCCCCCCCCCCCACCACCACCCCCCCCCCCCCCCCCCCCACCACCACCCCCCCCCCCCCCCCCCCCCCCCCCCTCCCCCCCCGCCCCCCCCCGCGCCGCGCGCCCGCCCCCCCCCCCCCACCCCCCCCCCCCCCCCCTCCACCCCCCCCCCCCCCCCCCCCCCCCCCCCCCCCCACCCGGCGGGCGCCACAAAACCCCCCCCTGTGTACGGCAATACCCCGAGTAGCAGAG
>NZ_JARTVT010000142.1:0-235 GCF_029625685.1 Mesorhizobium sp. WSM4976 | reverse complement strand
CGGCGGCCGCCCCCCCCCCCGCCCCCGGGCGGGGGGGGCGGCGCCCCCCCCCCCCCCCGCCGTCGTGGTCCCCCCCCCCCCCCCCCCCCCCCCCCCCCCCCCCCCCCGGGGGCCGGCCCCCCCCCCCCCCCCCCCCCCCCGCGGCGCCCCCCCCCCCCCCCCCCCGCCTCCCCCCCCCCCCCCCCCCCTCGCCCCCCCGCCGGGCCCCCCGCCCCCCCCCCCGCCGGTGGACGGT
>NZ_JARTVT010000141.1:0-236 GCF_029625685.1 Mesorhizobium sp. WSM4976 | reverse complement strand
GGTCAAGCCTCGCGCTTGGCCCGGGGGGGGGCCCCCCCCCCCGGGGCCGCGCGGGGGGGGGCCCCCCCCCCCCCCCCGGGGGCCCCCCCCCCCCCCCCCCGGGGGGGGGGGGGGGGGGGGGGGGGGGGGGGGGGGCCGGGGGGGGCGGCGGGGGGGGGGCGCCCGGCCCCCCCCCCCCCCCCCCCCCGCCCCCGCGGGGGGGGGGGGCGGGGGGCGGCGCGCCCCCCCGCCCCGCG
>NZ_JARTVT010000140.1:0-237 GCF_029625685.1 Mesorhizobium sp. WSM4976 | reverse complement strand
TGCATACGGGCTCGGCTATTTTGTCGGTCACGACGGTGCCGTTTTAGGGCCATATTGTGGTGTGTACCATGGCCAAGCCGAAATAGCCTCTCGAGACTGGGTGGGCGGGGTACTGGTCGCGCTTGGGGGGCGCCTACTACATCACCTCCGGCGCGGCGCCCCATACTCAAGCCAGCTGCGCCAGCGGTTCCTTGACGGGCGCCCTGGCGGCGGGCGCCGCGCCGTAGGTGATGTAGT
>NZ_JARTVT010000138.1:0-240 GCF_029625685.1 Mesorhizobium sp. WSM4976 | reverse complement strand
GATCAGGATCGCCGTGGGCGCGGGGGGCACAAGGGGGGGTGTGGGGGGCCGGCGGGGGGGGCCCCCCCCCAGGGGGGGGGGGGCGGGGGGGGGGGGGGGAGGAGGGGGGGGGGGGGTGGGGGGGGGGGGGGGGGGGGGGCGCCGCCGCGCGGGGGGGGGGGGGCGCCGCCGGGGGGGGGGGGGCGGGCGGGGAGGGGGGGGGGGGGGGGGGGGGGCGGGGGGCGCCCGCCCGCCGCGGGG
>NZ_JARTVT010000137.1:0-241 GCF_029625685.1 Mesorhizobium sp. WSM4976 | reverse complement strand
CCCCCCCCGCGCCGCGCGCCCCCCCCCCCCCCCCCCCCGCCGGCTCCCCCCCCCCCCCCCCCCCCCCCGCCCCCCCCCCGCGCCCCCCCGCGCCCCCCCCCCCCCACCCCCCCCCCCCCCCCCCCCCCCCCCCCCCCCCCCCGCCCGCCCCCCCCCCCCCATTTTCCCCCCCCCCCCCCCCCCCCCCCCCCCCCCCCCGGCCCGCGCGCCCGCCCCGCGGGGGCCCCCCCCCATCCCGACA
>NZ_JARTVT010000014.1:167505-180773 GCF_029625685.1 Mesorhizobium sp. WSM4976 | reverse complement strand
CCGGTCCTCCCGGCTGGCAAGAAAACTGTCACCCATCTAATCGGTCCATTCTGTTACCTATCTATCCGGTTCGGACAAGGCTTTCTCTTCTCCCCTAAAGGAGAGGGGGAATTGCCCCTGACCCCTTGCCGGTCTATTTAGGTCGCCATGAGCGACACCACCTCACGTCTTTCCGGCTGGATCGATCTCGCCAACCCGACGCGCTTCGTCGGGCTGGCCGACAGGGTCATTCCGTGGCTGGCGGCGGTCGCGGCGATCCTGCTTGGCGTGGGCCTCTACATGAGCTTCACCGCGCCCGAGGATTTCCAGCAGGGCATTACGGTGCGCATCATGTACATCCACGTGCCTTTCGCCTGGATCGCCATGATGTGCTACACGATCATGGCGATCTCGGCGCTGGGCACGCTGGTCTGGCGCCATCCTCTGGCCGATGTCGCGCTGAAATCGGCGGCCCCGATCGGTGCCACCTTTACCGCGCTGGCGCTGGTCACCGGCTCCATCTGGGGCAAGCCGATGTGGGGCACCTGGTGGGTGTGGGACGCGCGGCTGACCTCTGTCTTCGTGCTTTTCCTGATGTATCTCGGCATCATCGCGCTGACCCGCGCGCTGGATGACGCCAGCCGGGCCGCCTGGGCCGCGGCCATCATCACGCTGGTCGGCTTCATCAACATCCCGATCATCAAATTTTCGGTCGACTGGTGGAACACGCTGCACCAGCCCGCTTCGGTCTTCCGCCTCGGCGGCCCGACCATCGACCCCTCGATGCTGTGGCCGCTCGGCGTGATGGCGCTCGGCTTCACCGTGCTGTTCTTCGCCCTGCACCTGATGGCGATGCGAACCGAGATCTTCAGGCGGCGCGTGACGGCAATGCGGAGAGTTGCGGCACGGCAGGCTGAGCGGATCTGACCTTCTCCCCCTGGGGGGAGAAGGTAAGGGCGCTCCTCATCCCATCTTGCCCCTTGCCGCCACCGGCAGCGTCTCCAGCACCTTGTCGCCGTCGATCAGATGCACCTGATCGAACAAATTCGTCACCACGCAGCAATGATCCGGAACGACGCGCACCCGCTCACCGATGCGAAGCCCCGCGCCATCCGAAAGCGTGACCGTTCCATGCTCTTCGCTCAATCCGGTCACGCGGGCGCCGGGCACGCCGAGCAACTCGCCGAACTCCGGCAGGCCGAGCGTGTCGGACGACAGTGCCTTGCTGCCCGAGTCGAGGATGGCGCGGGTCGGCGTCGGGTGGCTGACCACGGTGGCAAGCACCGTCAGCGCGCAGTCGTCCAGCGTGCCGACGCCTTTGGCGACCTGGTAGCGGTCGAGATAGATATAGGTTCCGGGCCGGTATTCGGTGACGATGCTGTTCTCGCCGGAGCGCCACATGTCAGGCGTTCCGCCGCTGGAGATGCGCGCGCATTCGAGCCCCGCCGCCGCAAGCGCGTCGTGCGCGCCTTTCAGCCAGGCGTCCGCCTCGGCGGCGCGACCCGCCGCCGGATAGGTCATCAGCCCGCCGAAGGCGAGGCCCTTGGCCTGGTCGATGACCTTCGCCAGCGCCACCGCATCCGCCGCGCCCTGCACGCCACAGCGGCCCATCCCGGTGTCGCACTCGACCAGCACCTGCAGCGGATGGCCGGCATCGGTGAAGGTGGCGGCCAGGCCTTCCAGCGTCTCGTGGCTGTCCGCCGTCACCGAGAGAGTGACACGCCCATGCAGCGCCTTCAGCCGCTCCAGCTTGGCGCGGCCAAGGATGTTGTAGGGTAGAAAAATATCCTCGAGGCCGGCATCGGCCATCACCTCGGCCTCGCCGATCTTCTGGCAGGTGATGCCGACGGCCCCGGCGGCGACCTGCTTCTTCGCCCAATAGGGCAGTTTGTGCGTCTTGATGTGCGGCCGCAGCTTCAATCCATGGGCGTCGGCATGCGCCTGCGCCTTTTTGATGTTGGCTTCGGCGCGGGCCGCATCGATCAGGATCGCCGGCGTGTCGAGGTCGTCTATGCTTGGCATGAAAGTCACCATCCAAAGCATGTCTCCCGAGAACTGGATCCGGTTTCGGGACAAAGACATGCGCAAAATCGAAAAGTTCGGCTGGGTTTATGGTCCCGATCCGGCCGGATGTCACGGGCCAGAACAGCGGGTTTGCATCGACAGCGGACCGGCATTGGACTATTCGGAGGGGCAGATTTCAGCAACGCATCGGCCAGAGGAGAACCACCGTGAAGCGCTCCAGGATCAACGACATCATCCGCGAAGCCGACGCCTTCATCCGCTCCTTCGGCTACATCATGCCGCCCTTCGCCTATTGGTCGCCCGAAGAGATGAAATCGCACAAGGCCGACTCTTCGGCCATCTTCACCTCGCGCCTCGGCTGGGACATCACCGACTATGGCCAGGAGAAGTTCGACGAGCTCGGCCTGTTCCTGTTCACCGTGCGTAACGGCCGCTACGAGGACATGAAGCTCGGCATGGGTATGCTCTACGCCGAAAAGATCATGATCTCGCGCAAGGACCAGCTCTCGCCGATGCACCGCCACAACATCAAGGCCGAGGACATCATCAACCGCGGCGGCGGCAAGCTGGTGCTAGAACTCTTCATGCACGACCGCGACGGCGGCGTCGACCCGAAGGCCGAAGTCTCGGTGCCGGTTGACGGCACCATCACCAGATTGCCGGCTGGCGGGCTGCTGAAGCTCGATCCCGGCCAGAGCGTCACGCTGCTGCCCGGCGTCTGGCACGCCTTCTGGGCCGAGGGCAAAGATGTGCTGATCGGGGAGGTGTCGACCGTCAATGACGACCTCACCGACAACGTTTTTCGCGATCCGATCGGCCGCTTCTCCAACATCGACGAGGATGTCGCGCCGCTGCACCTTCTGGTGTCGGATTATGAGAGGTGGGTGGGGTAGGCGAGGGAGGCTTCGCTACCGCGCATACTTATCCACCTTGCGGTTTCCGAGCAGCAGCTTGCGTTCCAGATGCGCGCGCAGCTCGCCATAATAGGCGCTGAGGAAAGCCTTTGAATCGATCGGCTCGACCCTGGCGCCGATCTTGCGGGCGATCGTCTCGGCGACAGCCCTCAGCGCAGCATAATCGTCGCGGCGCAGCACCTCTTCCAGCTTCTGCAGCTCGGCGATGCCATAGGCGTCGAGCTGCGCGGGGCTGAACTGGAAGCGGGCGGCAATCGGGTCCTTGCGCAGCGACAGGTCCTCGACCAGCGCCACTTTCGGCGCCTCGACCACCCAGGTGCCGGCAAGCAGGTCACCGATCCTGAGCCGGTCGCGGTTGAACAGCGGGAATAGCGAGAACAGCAGCGCCCAGACAAGGCCGAAGATGGTCGTCAGCGTGTCGGCGACATCGGCGCTGGCGCGCGCGGCGAGGATCGACAGCGGCAGGAAAACCTCGATCTCGCGCATCAGGTTGCGCGCGATGACCTGGTCCAGCGTGAGGCCGGCGCCGCTGCGCGAGGCTACCCTGACGCCAACCATGCGCTTGCCCGGCGTGGCTGCCCGTCGTCCTGCTTCGAAGGCGATGAAATACACGTTGCGCAGGAAGAAGATGAAGATGATCCAGACGATGAACAGCGGCTGGGCATCCCGAACGCCTAGCCCGCCGAGGCCAAACAGCGCGACGAGGCTTACCATCACCGCCGCCACGACGATGATCACCACGTCGAGCAGGAATCCGGAAGCGCGGGTGCCGGCATCCGCCAGTTTCACGCGCAGGTCCACGCCTTCCGGCGTGACCAGAGGGCGGATCAGCGCTGCAGGGTCCTTGATCTTCGCTGCCCTAGCGGTCGCCATGGCGCACCATCCGGAACAGGTAGAAATAGCAGATCCAGAAAGCCAGCATGCCGCCGCCGATCGAATAGCGGGCGAGGTCGCTGGTGATTGTCTGCCTTCCGATGCCTTCCAACAGTCCAGCGAAAAGCAACATCACCGTGACGCCGATCATGGCGGTCGCCGCCACCTGACCGGCCCGGGCGGCAGCGGCCATGCGGGTCAGTTCGCCGGGAAAGGCGATGCTGGTGCCGATGCGCATGCCGGCCGCACCCGCGATGGCGATGGCGAACAGCTCCGTCGTGCCGTGGATCGAAAGCCAGCCGCCGAGCTCGAAGCCGAGCCCTTTGGCAGCATAGATCTGGAAGATGGCGCCGAGCATGCAACCATTCATCAGGATGATCAGCACGCTGGGCACCGCGAAGGCGAAGCCCAGCGCGAAGGCCAGGATCGAGACCTGCGTGTTGTGGGTGAAGAGATAGGCGGCGAACCCCGACAGGAAATGGTCGCCGCCGCCGTAAAGCACGCTGCGCAGCATCTCGGCCGACGAATCCGGGTTGCGCCCGCCCGCCAGGCTCGGCGCGATGATGGCGTCGTACCAGCGCTTGTCGGACGCGACCAGCCAATAGCCGGCGATGGCGCCGACTACCGTGAGGGCGACCGACGCCCACACTTCGCGCCAAAGGTCGCGGATCGCCGCCGGCCAGTCGCGCAGGAAGAAATCGCCGATGCGTGTCCGCAAAGATCGCCGCGCGCCGTAGAGATAGAAATAGCCGCGCAGGCAGAGCGCCTCGAGATAGGCGATCAGCGCGCTGTCGAGCGAGGTCGCCCGCGCCACAGAAAGCGACGACAGCGCCGAACGATAGAGCAGTGGGAGCGACAACAATTCGTCTTCCGATAGTGCGCGTGGCGCGCGCTTTTCGACGCGCGCCAGCAGCGCCTCGAAGGCTTTCCAGTCGGCCTCGCGCTCCTGGCGGAAACTGGCCAGCGACTGGCGCACCGCGTCTGTGCCGACAGACAGCGTCATAAGAGGTTCTCCTCCTTGAGCTGGATGTAGCGCTCGACCAGCGCCGGGCCGAGCCGCTGGTGGTCGGCCTCGATGACATGCGCGCCAAGCAGCCTGAGCCTGCCGATCACCACCTGCCGCTGCCTTAAGAGGTCGCCGGCGGTGACGGAGCGGGCGACATCCTCGGGCTCTGCCGGCGCCACGTCGGCCAATGTTTCGAGCTCTACGTCCCGCATCAGCATGAATAGCACCAGGTGCCGCTCGGTCAGCCGGCCGACGGTACGCAGCATCAGCTCGGCGCTTATCGGATCGACGAAATCGGTGAAGACGATGACCAGCGAGCGCCGGTCGAGCCTGGCCGCAAGCGTGGTGAGCGCCAGGGTGAAATTGGTCTCTTCGGTCGAATAGTCGATCTCGGCGGCGCGCTTCTGGATCATCGTGAAGCTCGGCGAGCCGCGCACCGCGCCGCTGGCAACGCGCGGTCGGGCGTCGAAGGAGAACAGGCTGACGAGGTCGCCGCCCTTGAGCGCGATGAAGGCCGACAGGAGGGCCGCCGTCACCGCCCGGTCGACCTTCGGCACGCCATCGACCGGTTCGCACATCAGCCGGCCGCTGTCGATGGCCAGAACGATGTTGTTGTTCTCCTCGATCCGGAACTCGCGCGCCAGAAGCTTGCCGTGGCGGGCGCTGCGCTTCCAGTCAATCATGCGCCGGCCCATGCCGGGCTGGTAGTCTTTCAGGGCCTCGAATTCGCGGCCCTGTCCAGCGCGCTTCTGCGCATGGCCGTCGGCAAGGGCCGAACGCTGCAGGAGCGTGATCGCCTCGTCGCGCGCGCTGTTGACATTGGGCAGCACCGCGACCTTGCGGTCGACCGGCAGCACGACCTGGTTCCACACCAGCCCGAACGGGCCCTGCCAGCGCAGCCAGAGCCCGTCGAAGCTGGCGATGCCGCGGCGCATGGCCTCGAATTCGAGGTCGAGCGTGCCGCCATTGACCGGCAGTGCGCCGCCGGTACCCGCGACCGGTTGCAGCCGCTGGTCATGCCCGACGCGCGCCTGCAGGCGCCTAAGCTTTGCCCTGACACCGGCCGCGATGTGCAGCGTGAAGCGCCCGCCGATGCCCACCTGCGGCGGCGCCGTCAGCACCGCGTCGAGCGAGGCGCGGCCTCTGCTCGCAGCCGCGTCCACCGCCAGGAAGGCAAGCAAAACGCAGATCCACAAAAGACCGAGATACCAGACAGAGGGCAGCGCAAGCGCGATCAGGAAGGCGGGGACCGCCCCCGTCGCCGCTGCCCACACTGCCCGCCCGCTCGGATAGATCAACGTGGCGCTTCCGTATGGTCGACAAGGTCGGAGACGATCTGCTCGACCAGCCGCCCGTCGATCTGCGCGGCCGGCGAAAGCACGACGCGGTGGCGCAGCGCCGGCACGGCCAGGGCCTTGACGTCGTCCGGGATAACGTAGTTGCGGCCGTCGAGTGCCGCCCGTGCGCGCGCGGCTCTCGCCAGCATGGCGCCCGCGCGAGGACTCGCGCCCACCTCCAGGTCGGGGCTTTCGCGCGTGCCGCGCACAAGCGCCGCGATGTAGCCGACCACATCGCCGACCAGCGTGACGTCGCCGACGGTGGCAAGCGCCGCTTCCAGCGTCCTGCGGTCGGTCTGCGCCTTGATGCCGTATTGCTCGATGTCGTGCGAGGCCGATCCGCCGCCGTGGTTGACGATGATGGCGCGCTCTTCCGCGAGATCCGGATAGCTCACCCGGTGCTTGAACAGGAAGCGGTCGAGCTGAGCCTCGGGCAGGGGATAGACACCCTGATGCTCGATCGGGTTCTGCGTCGCCACCACCATGAAATTCCTGCCGAGCGAATGCGTGGTGCCGTCGAAGGTGACGGCGTGTTCCTGCATGGCCTCGAGCAGCGCGGCCTGCGTCTTCGGCGGCGTGCGGTTGATTTCGTCGGCGAGCAAAAGGTCGCAGAAAATCGGGCCGCGCGTCAGCGTGAACTGCCCGGTCTGGAAATTGTAGATGTTGGCGCCGACGATATCGCCGGGCATCAGGTCGGGCGTGAACTGGATGCGGCCATAATCGACGCCGAGCGCCTGCGCGAAGCAGCGCGCCGTCATGGTCTTCGCGGTGCCTGGCGGACCCTCGAGCAGGATATGGCCGCCGGCAAACAAAGCCGTCAGCATCAGATCTACCGTGTCGTGCTGACCAGTGATCGCTTTCGCCACTTCTTCCCTGATTGCGTTCGCCAGGGCCTTCACGTCATCTACGTTCACCGAGCCTCCTTGCCGTCCAGTCATGCAGCTGTTCGGCTGCTTCATGCATTTCTGCCAAACTGTTGGATTGGTTCGCGGCCTTGAACCGCCGGCTAAAGCCGTGCGCCTCGCTTTTGTCGCGGGAATCGAGCCAGCGGTCGAGCGCCTCGCCCTGCAGCCCATGCGGCGCGCCAAGCAAGGCGGCAGCGCGCTGCCGCACCAGGGTTGCATAGCGGTCGCCAAGTCCTTCCAGCCGCCCGGCACGCCTCAAGAGCATCGCCGTGGTGTCGACCAGCGCCCGCTTGCCGAAGGCGATGGCGCGGCCTTCCGTCCTTGGCCGCCCGAAGCGGCCGAGCCCGTGCAGGAAGGCAAGCGCGGCCGCCACCAGCACCGACAGCGTCAGCGCCAGGAAGGGCGGTTCGATCAAAAGCTTGGCGAGATCGTATTTCTGGCCGATGCCGTGCAGCGTCAGGTCGAACATGACCGCGCCCTTGGCGGGTTCCAGCATGGCGATCATGTCGAGCGCCGCGGCTGCCGTCTGCTCGTCCTTCAGCCCGGCATTGTTGATGAAATCGGGATCGGTGAGGATGTAGAAAGGTTCGCTGTCGAGCTCAGTGAGGATGGCCTTGCCGTCGCCGGCCGCGATCAGCGGGTGATCATCCGCCACCCATTGCAGTTCGTCCGGCACGGCGATGTTGCGGCCTTGGACATCGATTGTGTCGACGACCGTCGGCTTGCCTTCGCCGAGCTTCGCCTTGGCGATACGGCCGAGCCAGTCGTCGACGACCGAGTTAGGCAACCGTTCGATTTTGGTTTCCCAACCTTCCCGGCCCAGCAATGGCATGGTCTGCCATTTCGGCAGCACGAAAAGCGTGTCCTTGCCCGAGCGCAGCTTGATGAGGCGATCGAGCGCTGCCGGGTCGCTGCCGGGCGCGATGGTGACGACGAGCAGGAAGGTCGAAGCCAATGGGGACTCCAGGTCCTTCTCGCCGCGTTCCATCGGCGGCGCCTGTCCATTGGTGAGCTTCAGCCATTCGACGAGCCCTGCATAACCGGTGCCGCCTTTCGAAAACGGCGTGGCGCCGCCTTCAGGCTGACGGAAATCGGGCGCATAGGTGGACAGCAGGAAGAAGCCGGCAGCGGCCAAAAGGCTGGCGAAGATGCCCCAGAACAACGTCCTGCGGCTGAACGGCTCCTGCACTGCTTCTGTCGTTGCTGCGCTCATACCCAGGCGTCCCGGAAGGCGAAACGCTCATAGGCGCCGCGCGCCTGCCGCCAGCCTTCGGCGCCGACGGGCCGCCGGGCAAACAGGGCGGCTTCGACGATGCGGGCGATCTCGCTGAAGGCGGCACGGGGCCGTGTGGGGATCGAGCTTGCGGCTGCGATGTCGCGCGCGGTGAGCGAGGGGCGCAAGAAGTCCGGTATGCGGGTCGCAATGTCGGCGACGCTGCGGCGCAGCAGAAGATGCACCGCCTCGTCAAACTCGCCGCGCGCCGCGAGCGCATCGGCCTCGGAGAGCAGGATCTGGGCGACTTCAGCGTCCGGGCGCCACTCCTCCTTCTCCTCGGACTCCTGGCGCTTGCGCCGCCAGGGCAGGCGCCAGGCGACGCCTTTCGCTTCAAGCAGAAGCAGAAAAGCAATGATCGCGACGCCGACGATCACCGCGCCCCAGAACAGATAGATCATGTAGGGGCCGAGCCTGGCCAAGCCATCCAGCAGCGGCTTCAGCCATTCGGGAGGCTCGGGCCGCACATAGGTCGGCAGCCCGAACTGGATCGAATCGTCCGCCAGCAGTTGCTTGTGCAACTGTGCCAGCCGTTCCGCGTCTTGCGTCCCTGCGGCTGTCACCCGCCTTTATCCCCTGCAACCCCCGGTTCGGGGTCGACACTGGCAATACGCCATGACAATTGCAAGCGCACTGGACGTAACCCCGTAATCTTGGCAAATTTGCTTTGAAGTCGCCGATTGGATACGGCGGTGACTCGGGGGAAATTATCATGACCACTGCGACATTGGGACAACCCGGCCGATTCGAGATCGGCAGGGTATTCAGCAACACCTTCGGCGTGATTGGCCGCAACATTGGACTTTGCGTTGGGTTGGCGGCTTTGTTTGCGGGCTTGCCGACATTGATCATCCGGATGTCGACCCAGTCGCAAATCAACGCGATGCTGGAGCCCGGCGCCATGCCCGACCCGAGCGCTGCGTTTCGCAACTCCTCTGTCACCATCATCGCCGGCCTGATTTCATTCGTCTGCACGCTGCTGCTGCAGTCGGCGCTGGTGCGGGCGACCATCGAGGACCTGAATGGCAAGCGGCCGTCCTTCGGCGACTGCATCCAGATTGCGATCCGCTTTCTGCTGCCGACGCTGGCGATCGGCATTCTCGTTGGCCTCGGCGCGGGCATTGGCCTGATGCTGCTGATCGTGCCGGGCATCATTCTGTGGCTCGGCTGGTCGATGTCGGTGCCCGTCCTGATCCAGGAACGGCGGGGCGTGTTTGGCTCGATGTCGCGCAGCCGAGCCCTGACCAAGGGCAGCCGCTGGTCGCTTTTCGGCCTGTTCCTCATTCTCATCATCATCGCGATGATCATACAGTGGGGAATACTGCTGGTTCTCGTGCTGTTCGGCGGCATCATCGCCGAGATCGGAGCCGCGCTGGTGCAGACCGTGGTGTCGATGGTGCTCTCGATCGCCACGGCGGTAAGCTATGTCGAGCTGCGCCAGGCGAAGGAAGGCGCCAGCATCGACGAACTGGCGGAGATCTTCTCGTAGGGCCACGCTTTGGGCTGCGAACAGGGGGCGCGGATTTGTCAACGCAGCCCAGCCTGTCGGGCGGGACACGAGTGGCTTCGGGCGGGCTGGCTCGCCCTGAAACACTTCGGATCGGCCAGATTCTCAGGGAGAGCTTCGCGGCTATCTGCCGCAATCTGCTTCTTTGCAGTCTGCTGATGTTGATTTTCAGCGTCTTTCCGACGGCTGTTTTTTCGCTCTGGTCGTGGGGTTTGGCCGAACACGGCGTTCCGGCAGCCTCAAACCAAGCGCGGACTCTCGAGGTCGTCCGCGCCGTCGCCCGCATAGGTCTTGCCGGCATGCTTCAGATTGCGGTCGCCTTTATGGTGATGGAAGATTCGCGGGGCCGTCAACCGACGCTGCAAGATTGCATGGTGACAGCAGGAAGACGGGCGCTTTCTGCCGCTCTCGTCTGGCTGATTGCCAATGCGGTTTTGAATTTCAGCGCAGCAACTTATTGGCATGCCATAGGCGAATATGTCCGGTTTCCGAAACACACCCCTTCGTCGCTGGCTGATGGGATCATGATGGCCGGCGCGGCCATCGTTTCCATTCCCGGCATTATATTGTGGGCGCGCTGGTTCGTTGCCATTCCGGTGCTTGAGCGCGAGAAGCCAAGCATACTGAAGCCAAGTATACTAAAAAGCCTCCGCCGCAGTCGCGACCTAACCAAAGGAAGTCGATGGTCGTTGGCCGTGCTTTGGCTCATCATGTTCGGCATGTCGTCTCTGATGATCGAGATATCAAGATATTGGGTGCGTCCCTTCGGCGTCGCATCTCTCGTCTGGTTCGACGTGCTGACAACTGCCGCCGACTCCCTTTTGACAGCTGTGATAATGGCTGCAAGCTACTCCGAAATTCTGAGAGTCAAGGAAGGGGGCGCACTCGAAGACGTGTCACAGATATTCTCTTGAGCTAAGCTGTTGGCAGCATTCCACTCAGTGGCAGCAGTCGTGCCCCGGTGGGCCGTCACGCTCCACGCTCGGCCGGCATAGGCATGACGAGGTGATCGCCACATCAGTCTTGGCCACCGCTGCAGCCAACTTTGCCTGCAACCCACGCAACTCGTCTTTCTCGCCGCGCAGCTTCAGGCATTCGACCAGGCCGTGCAGCGCCCAGACATTGTCGGGGTGCTGGGCGCAGCGCTGCACGGCGCCGCTCAAGCCCAGATCGTCACGATAGACCTGCTCTGCCTCGACCGCGTGGCCCTGGTCGAGCAGCAGCGCCGCCAGCGCGTGGCGCGGCGGATGCATCCAGGCCCATGGCTCGGTGTAGGACAGATTGTCGTCGAGCTCGACCGCACGGCGCAGATGGTCGTAGGCCTCGTCATGCCGGCCCTGGTGATAGGCGAGTTCGCCGTCGAGAAGTGCTGCGCCGACCGCGAGCGAGGCTTTTGTCGGGTTGGAGAGGAAGCGGCGCTCCGGCGGAATGCTGTCGATTTGCCGGCTAAATAGATCGCGTTCGCGCTCGCCGGAGGCGAAGTCGCGCAGCGTCGCATGCGCCACGCCCTTGGCGTAATGCTGGAGCGCTGTGGTCACAACATAGAGCCCGGGCTCGCCGTTCATCGGCTCGTCGATGATCTCGCGCCAGCGCCCGAAGCGCACCTGCACATGCGACTTCATCGCGTGATAACCCTCGACTGTCTGCGTGAGCTTCGGCCGTTCGGCAATGCTGACGACATCGCGCGTCACCAGGCTGCGCACCTTCTCGGCCGCCCAGAGCGCTGGGCGGTACTGTCCAAGGAACATGCAGGTGAACATCATCAGATGCAGGTCGTGGCAGCAGCCAAGCAGGTAATAGGTCGGCTCGCCGGCATAGGCGAGGTAGAGGTCGTTGGCCCGCACCGCCTTCTCGCTGGCGAGCTTCGCCTTTTCATATTCGCCGCACAGCACGTAGATGTGCCCCGGCATATGGTTCATGTGGCCGGCATCCGGGCACATCGTGCACAGCCGCTCCGCCGAGCGCATGCCGCGCTCGGGCTGCGTCGACATTTCGAGCAGGTGTATGTGGAGATGGAGCGCTGCCGGGTGCGGCGCGGCCCCTGCCTCGTCGGACAGCCGGATCGAGCGTTCGCAGATTTCCAGCGCTTCCAGCACGTCCGAATTCGGCGCCGGCGCGCCGGTCTTGAGGTTCCACAGGCGCCGCACCGTACGCATCATCAGCGCCTCGACCGTCAGCGCCATCACATCATGATCGTCAGGGAACGCGCGATAAACCTCTCGCATCGCGGCGGCGTAGGCGTCGTCCCATTTTTCGAACTCGGCGGCGCTCACGCCCTGCGGCTGCTGGAAGCGGGCGCTGAGCGCCTCGATCAGCCGCCGTTCGACAGCGCTCGCGCTCGCCGCATTGGCTTGCGCAAGCTGCACGTGCTCAAAGCAGCGCCTGGCGACATGGTCGGCCTCGGCCTTGCCATGCTCCTTCCACGTCAAATTGTAGAAAGGCCCGGCGGCATAGGCGATGCCCCAATGCACGAAGGCGCAAGCTGGATCGCTCTCCAGCGCCTTCTCGAAGCATTTGATGCCTTCCTCATGGTTGAAGCCGTAGCACCAGTTCAGCCCGATATCGAACCAGCGCTGCGTCTCGGCCGAGGAGGTGGAGATAGGGCGGCGATAGGTGCCGAGGTCGAAGTGGTCCATAGTCATTATCCCTGCTGACTGAGCAAATGGGCGAGGGCCTTGATTTCAGGGCCGTGTCTCGCCAAATCTACCATGTTCTTGTTGCGTTCTTGAGAAGTCATCAGCGAGCAGTTGCTCATGGGGGATACATGGCAAGCCATTGGTGGGATATTGCAGCCATCATCATCGGCCCAATGGCCGCAGTAGCGATCACGCTTTGGTATCAAAACAGAGATAGACGATATCAAAATCGTTTTGACGTTTTCCGTTCGTTGGCCTTGTGGCGGCGGCATGGCTTATCGACCGAGTTCGTGAATGCTCTCAATTTGATTCCTGTTCATTTCAATCGCGAGGCGGAAGTCATGAAAAGACGCCGCAGCTTAATGGATCTATTCAACGATCCACAATGGAACGTTGATGACATGGCGACTAGAGCGCGCTTGTTAGATCGGAGGGAGACGTTGGTCGCCGAACTCATTCGGGAAATCGGTGCAGCGGTAAATGTCTCGATCGACGATATCGAGATTCTCAAAGGCGCATATGCGCCACAAATTTGGGCTGACCAGGAAGAGGTCACCCAACGTGCGCGTCGCGCGGCTCTGGAGATATTGGAAGGGGGGCGGTCTATCCCGGTCCAGGTGGTTTTGCCACCTCAGACGCCACCAGCAATTGAAGAGAATTAGCTGGCCTGACAGAGCCGGGGGGGGCGGGGGCGCCCCCCCCCCCCCGCCGGGGGGGGGGGGGGGGGGCAAAAAAAAAAAAAAAAAAAACCAACAGACGGAAGAAGCACAGCAAACAACGGAAGAGAGAAAAAAATGAAAAAAGCAAAACAAC
>NZ_JARTVT010000014.1:0-167495 GCF_029625685.1 Mesorhizobium sp. WSM4976 | reverse complement strand
TTTTTTTTTGTCACTATCATACCCTCCTTTTTTTTTTTGTTCTTCCCCGCCCCCCCCCCCCCCCGGCGGGCGCCGCCCCCCCCCCCCCCCCCCCCGCTCAGTCCTGGCAGGATCAGGACTCCAACCACACTTTCTCGAAATGCTGCTCGAGCGCCTGGTGCTGTTCGCAGCCCTGCACGCCCTTGCGATAGGTGCGGTAGACCGAGCGCCAGTAGGGCTGGATGATGATGCCACTGTCGCGCAAATTCTGCTCGATCTTGGCCATGATCTCCTTGCGCGCCGCGGCGTCCGGCGTTGCAAGCGCTTTGTCGAGAAGCTCGTCGAACTCCTTGTTCGAATAGGCGCTTTCGTTCCAGGCCGCGCCCGATTTATAGGCCAAGGCCAGCACCTGAACGCCGAGTGGGCGGCCGAGCCATTCGGTGCAGGAATAGGGGAACTTGCTCCAGTCGTTCCAGAAGGTCGCGGCCGGCAGCACTGTGCGCTTGATCTTGAAGCCCGCCTCGCGGATCTGCGCCGCGATCGCATCCGCGGTGCTCTTTTGCCATTCGATGTCGACGGAGATCAGCTCATATTCGTGGTCGGCCTTGCCGGATTCCGAAATCAGCTTCTTGGCTTGGTCGACATCGCGCACCGCAGGGCCGATATCGGCGAATTCCGGATGCATGGGGCCGACATGGTGGTTGTCGGCGGGTTTTCCGCGGCCGTCGAGCCCGAGCTTCAGCACCGCCGAATTGTCGACGGCAAGCTGTGCCGCGCGTCGTACCTTGACGTCATCATATGGTGCGTTGGAGACATTGAAGCGCGCGACGATGGTCGAGCCGGTGGCGATCTCCGAGTTCTGCAGGCCCATCTTATCCGTCTGCGACACTGCGTCCGACGCGGTCTCGTGGTCGGTGTCGATCTCGCCGGATTCGAAGGCCGACAACGTGGCGTTGGGGTCGGAGCCGTAGTCGACCCATTTGATGCCGTCGAGATGGAACTCGCCCTTCCACCAGGGCTTGTCCTTGCGCTTCACCTCAGCGCCCGTCTCGGCATCCCAACTCACCAACTCGCAAGGGCCGGTGGTGATCGCCAACGCTTTCTTCGGGTCGGCATCGCCTTCATAGGAGCGGTGCATGATCAGCGCCGGATAGTCGGCCATGCCGGCGACCAGCGAGATGTCGGGCTTGGGCAGGTTGAGCTTGACGGTGTAGTCGTCGACTTTCTGGATGCCGCCCTCGACCGGCTTCTTGGTGTCGGCGTTGACCAGCGCGCCCATGCGCGCCGCGACAGAATTGCCGGCCACGGAAGCATCACACCAGCGGTTGAGGTTGTGGATCACGTCGTCTGCGTTGAATATGTCGCCATTCGACCAGGTGATGCCCTTGCGCACGTGCAGCGTGATGGTCCTGGCGTCGTCGCTGGTCTCCCAGCTTTCCAACAGCCAGGGCTCGAAGGAGAAGTCGGTGTTCCAGCGCACCAGATATTCATTGCACTGGCGCGCGACATTCGACATCTCGACACCGTCGAAGGTGCGCGGATCCTTGAACCCCTTGACGTTCATCGCGACCCGCAGCACGCCGCCCTTTTTTGGCTCGGCGGCGCGGGCAGGCGAGGGGGCGATCCCGCCCAGCGCCATTGCGCCGGCGGCGCTGACTCCGAAGCCGGCCATAAGGGCGAGATATTCGCGCCGGCTGATCGCGCCCTTCTTGAAATCGTCGGCGATCGGCTCCGCACGCGGGTGCAGTTTCCTGTCGGTCAGCATGAATTTCATCGTCGTTCCCTCTGTTGTTGGCGTACGTTGCCCGCGCGGCGGTCTGTTGGGGCAAGGACTTGCACGAAGCCAACGATCGCCCCGGGATCGCCAGGCGCGGGGGCGGATGCGACCGCGGGGCGCCGTTGCCTGTGAGGAATGATAGGTCCGCTTTCCGCGGCGAAATGTTTGATTTTCCGCAGTTCTTGTGCGCTGTTCCGCAGACTGAAGTTGACTCAGACGGCACTGACAGGCTCCTGTCTCTCTTGGGGAGAGGTCAGCCATGCGAAGCGGAAGCCGGGTGAGGGGGAGCGCTATTCAATACGGCCACTCGCCCCGTCCGAGCGCGCCGATGTCGGCGACAATCCGCCCAAACGCCTCCGCCGCGCGCGGTACCGTCGGGCGTGCCCGAAGAAAACTGTGCACCAGCCGCGGCTCCTCGCGCCACCGCGCTTGTCCGCCCGCGGCAAGGATGCGGTCGCGATAGCTCTCGCCGTCCGACGACAGCGGATCGCATTCGGCGGTAACGATGATCGTCGGCGGCAGGCCGGAAAAATCGCCGTCCCGGAGCGGCGAAAAGGTGGGATCGTCGAGCGACTGCCCGGGCGCGGAACGGACGCGTCGATAGAAGTCGATATCGGCGAGCGTGAGCAGCGGTGCTTCGGCATGTTCGATATATGACCGCCCGCTCTCGTCGCCGCCCAGGCCGGGGTAGATCAACATCTGGCCCAACGCGTGCCGGGGATGGCGGCGCGTCGCCTGCGCCACGGCCGCGGCCAAATTGCCGCCGGCGCTCTCGCCGCAAAGTAAGATCGGCAGCGTGCTGGTCGCGGCAACCCATTCGAACATAGCCAGCACGTCGTCGAAGGAAGCTGGATGCAGATGCTCTGGCGCCAGCCGATAGTCGGCAGAGACCACCTCGAATCCAGTTCCGGCGCAGATCTCGGCACAGATGTCGTCATGGCTGTCGAGGTCGCCTAGTACGAAGCCGCCGCCGTGATAATAGACGACGACCGCCGCCGCCGGCTTGCCCGCCATGAGATAGCGGCGGATCGGGATCGGATGCGCCGCCGTAGCGACGATGCCGTCACTGCTGGTCACACCTTCAGGACGCCCCTGGTGAAATGCGGCGCACATCCGGTTGTAGACCGTACGCTGCTTGGGGATGGGGGCGGCCACGATCTCGGGCGGGTACCAACTGTTGACCTTGTCGATATAGTCCCACAGCTCCGGATCGAGCCGGTCGGCATATTTGCCTTGGTTCGCCGGATCGCTCGGGTTGCTGGCCACGGACGTCAGAGCTCGGCGTAAAGTTGCGCCGCATTCTCGAAGGTGAAACGCAGCGGTACCGAGCCCTCGACCTGCCAGACATTGACCGTGTCGCCGGCCATCAGCCGGCAGGCGTCGAGCGTGTTGGTGACGGCGCCGCCATAGAGGCGGTTGGCGAGGTTGAGGATGCCGGTCTGGTGCATGGCCGCACTTGCGCTGCCGCATGCATCCTTGACCAGCAGCACGCGGAAGCCGCGGGCCACCGCGTCCTTCACCGTGGCGTCGATGCAGGCCTCGGTCCAGACGCCGGCAATCACCAGCCACTCGATGCCGGATGCCTTGAGCTTGTCGCCGAAATCGTTCTTGCCGAAGGCGCTGGCTTCCTGTTTGACCAGCATGGCTTCGCCGTTTCGCGGCGCCACTTCGTGGCAGATCGCGGTCAGCGGATCGTCCTTGTCGGAAAAGGCAGACTTGCCGCTCTCGTCGACGGGATGGAACGGCCGCGCCTCGGCGAGGTCGACGATATAGGCCCAGTGGTAAAGGGGCACGAAATTGCGCCGCGCCGCCTCCTGTAGGCGCCGCACATTGGCGAGGATGTCGTCGAACCCCTCGACCAGATAGCGCTTGTCCTTACGATGCTCCTCCTGGAGATCGATGAACACCGCGGCCACCGTGCCGCGCCGGATGGAAATGGGCGTCTTCATGTGGAATGTGCTGTCGATGCGTCGAGGCTAATTGTCAAGAAACTCGTCTTCATACGGAAAGCGCGAGAGCAGTTCCGTACCGGTCTCGGTGATCAGGATCTCGTCCTCGAGCTTGACGCCCTCGCGGCCGCCTTTCTCGCCGATATAGCTTTCCACGCTGACTACCATGCCCGGCACCATGATGCCGTCGCGGCCATAGGTCTCATAGTCCATCGCGTGTGCGATGAAGGGCGTCTCGCCATGCATGCCGACGCCGTGCATGACCGAGGTGTAGCGCTGGTCTACAAAACGGTCCGGGATTTTCCATGCCTTCTCGGCGATCTCGCGGAAAGCCATGCCGGGCTTCACGATCCCGATATTGTGCTGCACCTGGTCGTGCGCCATGCGGTAGAGCGACTTCTGGTACGGCGTCGGCTTGCCCGGGCCGCAGCGGAAGGTGCGCGAGAAGTCGGAATAATAGCCGTAGCAGCCGATCGTATCGGTATCGAGCGCCACCAGTTCGCCCGGCCTGATCTTGCGCCCGCTCGCCTCGTTGAACCAGGGATTGGTGCGCTGCCCGGAGGTGAGCAGGCGGGTCTCGATGAACTCGCCGCCCTGGCGGATCACCTCGTGATACATGATGGCGAAGAGCTCGTTTTCTGAAACGCCGGGCTTGATCGCCTCGCGCACCGCCGCGACCGCGGCTTCGGCGCCTGCCATCGACGCTTGCAGGCACTTCACTTCCTCTAGCGTCTTCACCGCGCGCACGGCGAGGATCTCGCCCTGGCAGTCCTTCACCTCACAGCCGCGCTTTTCGAGCGCAAGCGCCTGGAGGTGGCTGCAGCGGTCGAGGCCAAGCTTCATCGAGCCGCCGCCATGCTTCTTCAGAAGCTCGGTGATCTCGTCGGCGAAGGGTCCCGCGGTCTCGTCGTCACGGCCGGAGACAGACGACCAGACCAACTTGGATGGCCGCGCCTCGTCGATCGTGTCGAGCACCATCGAGACATGGTAGCTCTGCGGATATTCGAAGAGCACGATCGGCCCTTCCGTAGGGATGAAGAAATAGCGGGTCGAGTTGCGCAGGAAATAGCCGAACATGTTGCGCGAGCCGGTGGCGTAGCGCTGGTTGTAGGGGTCGAACAGGACGACGCCGCCATAGCCCGCCTCGCGCATCCATGTGCGCAGCTTGGTGAGGCGTCCCTTACGCAAGGCGTCCGCATCGATGAAGGACGGCTCGGTGTCGGACAGCCACATGCCGCCCGCGGGATCGGCCGCCGCCGGATGGCGCATGCGGTCCTTGAAGTCCACATCCTCGGTGCTGTCGGGGTCGAATACGACGATGCTCATGAGCGTCCTCCTGTTCGCGCGAACATAGCCGGGTCGGCTTTTGAGCTTGTGCGGTATTCCGCAAATGTTGTGCTGAGTGCCGCGTCAGGGCTGCAACGCTAGCGGGCCAGGGAGGGGTGTGACGGAACTCAGCGTAATTGTGAGAGGCGCATTAATGCCTCCGCATCGCCTTCGGCGCATGCCCATGCTCTTCGCGAAACGCCCTTGCAAAGCTCGACATCGACGCAAAGCCGCACGCCAAAGCCACGTCGCGCACCATCAGCGTCGAATGCGCCAAAAGGTCGGCCGCCCGCTTCAGCCTGAGCCGCCGGTAATAGCCGTTGGGCGAGATATCCAGCTCGGCGCGGAAATTGCGCTCGAGCTTGTCCGGTGACACCCCGAGCCGCCCCGCGAGCTCCGCCATGCCGAGCCGCTCCTCGACCGCGTCCTCCATGATCGCGATTGCCGACAGCACGAGCTCGTTCTGCACACCGGTGCGCAACCTGAGCGGCATCAGCTTGCGGTCGACGCTGGAGCGCAGTGGACTGTGCACGAACCATTCGGCGACACCCGCCGCGATCTCGGCGCCACAGTCGCGCGTGATGATCTCCAACATCATGTCGAGGCTGCCGACGCCGCCGGCCGAGGTAAAGCGCTTGCGGTCGATGACGAAGAGGTCGCGCCGAAGCTCGATATCCGGAAAAGCCTCGGTGAAGGCGGCTTGGCTGGTCCAGTGCAAGGTGCAGGCATGGCCATCGAGCAGGCCGGCGCGGGCGAGGAAGAAGGCGGCGTCCGCCACCGCGCCGATATGCGCGCCACCACGCAGGCTTTTGCGGATCCAGCTCATCGCCTCGTCGGCCACGACATGATCGGCATCGCCACCGGAGCACACCACAATGCGGTCGACCTTCGGCGCGTCCGCCGCGGAAAAGCCGGGCTGGATGACGACGCCGTTGGAAGCTTGGACCGTGCCGGGATCGGCGCCGACGATTACCCAGCGGTAGCACTCGCGCCGGGCAAGCACATTGACGGCGCGAAGCGGCTCGATGACGGAAGAAAACGCCATCATCGGAAAGCCGGGAAAGACCAGCACCGCGAAGGTCAAAGGCGCGCCGCCCGCCGCCGGTTTTTCCTGGCTACGTGAACTCATGGCTGGCGGCCGTAGCGTGGCAGGACGAAGGTTGCGGTCAGCGGCGCGAGTTCGAAGCCGGCTTCCGCCTCCGGGTTGAGCCAGATCATCTCCTCTATCTCCGCCCCGGGACCGGTTCTCCGGCGATGGAGAACTCGAACAGCTCGGCCTCGACTTGGGTCTCCGGCTCATTGGCGGCGGGCGCCGAGAAGGAGCCGAGATGCGAAGCCGCGCCCGGATCGACGACGATGCCCAATTCCTCGCGCAATTCGCGCGCAAGGGCGACGGCCGGCAATTCGCCCGGCTCGATCTTGCCGCCGGCCTGCATGAAGGCTTTTGTGCCGCGCTTGCGCACCAGCAGCAGCCTTCCACCGTCGTCGCGGATGACCGCGGCGGCGATACGGATCGTCATGGCCGTCACTGTTCTGGAATGGCTGGAGGTCACGATAGGTTGTTTCCCGGCGGCGATTTTGGTGGCAGAGAGAGGTGGACTGTAGCTGGCCGCGCGGCCGGCTTGCAACGGAGAGATCAAGCGATGTTCGCGGCAACGGCAATCGATACGAGCAACAAGCAGGCCTTCTACGAAGAGTTAGCCGCGCAGTTGAAAGCGCTGCTGGAGGGGGAGGGCGATTCCGTCGCCAATGCCGCCAATACAGCGGCGCTGATCTACCAGATGGTGCCCGACCTCAACTGGGCCGGCTTCTATTTCCTGGCCTCCGAGGACGAGCTGGTGCTTGGGCCCTTCCAGGGCAAGCCAGCCTGCGTTCGCATCGCCGTCGGCAAGGGCGTCTGCGGCAAGGCCATCGAGCTCGACATGTCGATGCTGATCAAGGACGTCAACGAATTTCCCGGCCACATCGCATGCGATGCCGATTCGCGTTCCGAGCTGGTGGTTCTTCTGCGCGACGCCGAAGGCGCGTTCGGGGTGCTGGATCTCGACAGCCCGCTGCCCGGCCGCTTCGACAAGGAAGACCAGGCAGGCATCGAGAAGCTCGCCGCGATCTATGTCGCGGCATGCGAGTTCGAGGAAGATGACGAAGACTGAGAGGTGAGGCCCGGCCCGTCTCAGACGAGCTTTACCAGCGCCAGACTGAACGTGGCGATGAAAATGAAGGCCGAGCAGGCCAGCATCAGCGGCCGCAGGCCGCGCGAGCGAAGCTCCGAAATATCGGCCTGCAGGCCCATGGCGGCGAGACCCATGGTCAGCATGATCTGCGCGGCCAAGGCGATCGCCGAATGAATCTGCGCCGGGATCGCGACCAGGCTGTTCAGCGCCACGACGGCCGCGAAGGCCGCGACGAACCAGGGCATCGGCGCCTTGGCGTCGGTAGCGTGGGTGTTGCCACGGCGCGCTATCAGGCCGAGCGCAATCACCATCGGCGCCAGCATGGCGACACGCGTCAGCTTGGCGACGGTCGCGGTCTCGCCGGAGAGCGTTCCGTTCTGGAAGCCGGCGCCGATCACCTGCGCGACCTCATGGATCGAGGCTCCCGCCCACAGACCGAAGGCGTGCTGGTCAAGGCCGAAGACCGGCACCAGCAGCGGGAAGCCGAGCATGGCGACAGTGCCGAACAGCGTGATTGCGGCAACCGCATAGGTGACGTCCTCGTCGCGGGCATCGGTGACGATGTTGGTGGCGACGATCGCCGAGGCGCCGCAGATCGAGGTGCCGGCGGCGATAAGCTGGGCGAGCTTGCGGTCGACCCCGATCAGCCTGCCGAGCATGATGGTGAAGAGGAAGGTGGCAGCGAGCGCGGCGGCGACGATGCCGACACCGCCAAGCCCGATCCCCGCCACCTGGCCGAGCGTGAGCTGGAAGCCCAGAAGTACGATGGCAAAGCGCAGCAGGCGCTTCTGCGAAAAGGCGAGGCCGGCCTTGGCGTGGCCGGGCACGCCGAGCACGTTGGAATAGATCATGCCGGCGACGACGGCGAGGATCATCGGGCTGAACAAGGTGAGGCCCGAGAAGCCGCGCGCCGAGTAGGCGACGCTGGTGATCATCGCCACCAGGACCAACCCCGGCATAGTGCCGGCCGAGAGCGCCGTGAGGGCAGGGCGCTTGCGCTGGGGAGCGGCAAGGTTCAGGGGATTTGGAAGATCGTTCGCGGTGGCGGGCAGGAAAGACAATCGAATTCTCCAGGCATTCTCGTCGCCGAAATGCCATTCCAGAACCAATCTTTCCAACGAATTATTCGAGTTATAATGATCGATTTTTACGAACGGTTGGCCGCTGCCGATGGGTAGGTGGCCCGCCAATGGGTTTGGCCTAATGACCGACAGCGGCCGAGCCTTGACGCTTGCCGGTTCCTCCTCCAGCTTGCCGCCATGTTCGCCCGCGCGCCCGCCAATGCCAAGCGACGCCATCTTCGCCGAGTGCGGAGTGAGAGGCTGATTGCGCGACGATAGACCCGACACGATAAATAAGGTTCGTTCGTTTCCTGCCCCGCCCGCGATATCAGCCGGCGGGGTTCTTCATATCTGGAGCCTTGCAATGACCATCGAATCCTCCATCCGGTTTCGGGCGGCCGAGGCGGCGGACGCCGCCGCCATTCGCGACATCGTGCGTGCAGCCTATGCCAAATGGGTGCCGGTTATCGGCCGCGAGCCGCTGCCGATGCGCGCCGACTACGACAAGGCTGTCGCGGATCATCCATTCGACCTCGCCGTCTCGCGAGATCGCATCGTCGGCATGCTTGAGGCTATGCTCGCCGACGATCATCTCTGGATCGAGAATGTCTGCGTCGCGCCGGAGGCGCAGGGCAAGGGGATCGGCCGGCTGTTGCTGCAGCGGGCAGAGGGCAAGGCGCGTGAGGCCGGGCGCCACGAGCTTCGCCTGCTGACCAACGGCGCGTTCGAGGCCAATGTGTCGCTCTACAAGCGACAGGGCTATTCGGTCGACCGGGAAGAGCCGTTCATGAACGGCACGACCGTTTATATGAGCAAGAGGATCGCGGGATGACCGGCAATCGGAGCGTGGCAATGGCTGCCAGGATCAGGCTGAAGGAGCTGCCCGGTCTATACGCGATCGCGCGGCTGGAAGCCGGACATGGCATTCCCGACTGGGCGGACGGGCGGGGTTTCGTCAGCATCGCCAGAACCGAGGACGAGCTTTCGATCACCTGTCTGCAGGAGCGAGTACCGGCTGCCGTCAGGCAAGATCGCGACTGGGTCGCCTTCAAATTCGAAGGGCCTTTCGCCTTTGGCGAAACCGGCATCGTGTTGTCCGTCATTCGGCCGCTGTCGGAGAACGGCCTTGGCATCTTCGTGGTGTCCACCTTCGATGGCGACCACCTGCTGGTGAAGGCCGCCGATCAAGCTGTGGCGGCGCGGTTGCTGGCTGACGCTGGACATACGCTGCCGTAGTCCGCTCCAGTCGACTTCAGCCGACACGTCAGGCTCGACGGACGGTTGGCTCAATCGCCGGCGCTTGCGTTTGACAGGGCGCTTGCGGCATCGTTATCTCTGTCTGTATACGACGACCCAATCCGCTACAATCGAGCACCCACCGCTGGCCGAGGAGTAAAACCATGTCCCACAATCTGCAGTTCTATATCGACGGCGCCTGGGTGGACCCGGTCGTCCCGAACACGCTCCACGTCATCGATCCCTCGAACGAGGACGCCTTCGCCCAGATTTCGCTAGGCTCAAAGGCCGATGTCGACAAGGCGGTGGCCGCAGCCAAGCGCGCCTTCGCCACCTTCGGCTTCACCTCGGTCCAGGAGCGGCTCGACATCATCAATCGCGTCATCGACATCTACAAGAAGCGCAGCAAGGACCTTGCGCTCGCCGTCTCGCGCGAGATGGGCGCGCCGCGCCAGATGGCGCTGGACAGCCAGGTCGGCGTCGGCCTGGCGCATCTGGAAAAGATGGCGGAGGTCCTGAAGACCTTCCAGTTCCGCCACGTCAAAGGCTCGTCGCTGATCGTGAAAGAGCCGATCGGCGTCGTCGGCCTGATCACGCCGTGGAACTGGCCGCTGAACCAGATCACCTGCAAGGTCGGTCCCGCGCTTGCCGCCGGCTGCACGATGGTGCTGAAGCCCTCCGAGATCGCGCCGCTCGACGCCATCATCTTCGCCGAGATCATCGACGAGGCCGGCGTGCCGAAGGGGGTGTTCAATCTCGTCAACGGCGACGGTCCGACGGTCGGCCAGGCGCTGGCCAGCCATCCGGATGTCGACATGATGTCGTTTACGGGGTCGACCCGCGCCGGCATCCTGGTCGCCAAGGCGGCGGCCGACACGGTCAAACGCGTGCATCAGGAGCTTGGCGGCAAGTCGGCCAACATCCTGTTCCCCGATGTCGATCTGGAACGGGCCGTCACCAAGGGCGTCGCCGGCTGCTTCGGCAACAGCGGCCAGTCCTGCAACGCGCCGACCCGCATGTTCGTGCCGCGCGACCGGCATGACGAGGCGGCCGGCTATGCGAAGAAAGCTGCGGAGAAATTCACCGTCGGCCCGGCCGACGCGCCCACCTCGAAGCTTGGCCCAGTGGTGAGCCAGATCCAGTTCGACAAGATCCAGGACCTGATCCAGAGCGGCATCGACGAAGGCGCCACGCTGGTCGCCGGCGGTCCCGGCCGCCCGGCCGAGCTCAATCGCGGCTACTATGTCCGCCCGACCGTCTTTGCCAATGTCACGCATGACATGCGCATCGCAAAGGAGGAGATATTCGGCCCGGTGCTGTCGATCATGCCTTACGACACGGTCGAGCAGGCGGTCGAGCAGGCCAACGACACCGTCTACGGCCTTGCCTCCTACATCCAGGCCAAGGACATCGACAAGGCGCGCGAAGTGGCGGCTCGCATGCGCTCCGGCAATGTCTACATCAACTACCCGGCCTGGGACGCCGGCCTGCCCTTCGGCGGCTACAAGCAGTCCGGCAACGGCCGTGAATATGCCGAATACGGCCTGGAGGATTTCCTCGAGATCAAGGGCATTGCGGGCTATGAGGCGGCGGAGTAGGGCTCGCGGGTCGGCGTTCGGAGAACAGGCCTCCAAAGAAGTTTATGAAGGGCGCGGTCTGGGCTGCGCCTCTCTCATCTCAGTTGACCGCGCAGGTCAGACGTGGCCGTAGAAATCCCCGTGCACGGCGACGTGGGCGAGGTGATGGTAAGACGATCGCAGCATCTACAGTACGCGCGGCGATTGCCCCCGGTTTGCCGGCGCTGCTATCAGTCCGGCCATCAACGCGTAAGGAAATTCGACATGTCCGTCGACGGGAAGATGGCTGCCCGCCTCTATGGGGATCTTTTGATCCGCTGCATCACGAATACCATCTATCAGGACATACCGCAGGATCCCTGGTCGGGGGGCACCTATGCCGAAGCCCTTCGTACCGAGGGCCGAGACTGGCCCTCGCGTGCCCATTCCATGATTGGGGTGAAGCGGCTTGAAAACTTGCGCACCCTTACTGAAGCGGCACTCGCGGATGAGATCCCGGGAGATTTTATCGAGACCGGGGTTTGGCGCGGCGGTGCCTGCATCTTGATGCGAGGATTACTGGCAGCACACGGGGTATCCGACCGTAAGGTGATCGTCGCCGATTCATTCCAGGGCTTGCCGCCGTCAGACGACGTCCGGTTTCCGGCGGACGCTGGAGATACGCACCACAAGTTTCAACAGCTCGCAATCCCTCTCGAGTCGGTTCAGGGGCACTTCGCCGCTTACGGCCTGCTTGACGATCAGGTCGAGTTCCTTAAGGGCTGGTTCAGCGACACACTGCCAACGCTCGCCGACCGACACTTCGCCCTGATCAGGCTCGACGGCGATATGTATCAGTCGACTATCGAGGCGCTGGATAACCTCTATGACCGGCTCTCACCTGGCGGCTTCATCATCATCGACGATTATGGCGCCGTCCCTGCCTGCCGAGCGGCAGTCGAGGATTTTCGCGGCGCACGTAACATCACCGAACCAATGGAGCAGGTGGACTGGACCGGCGTCTGGTGGCGCAAACCTTGTTGATCCCCACTTCGCGCCCGCACCGGGACCTCGCGCATGTGAAACGTGACCGTAGAAATCCCGGTGCACGGCGACATCACAGAGGAACCAGCGGGCAGAGACTCGAATCCAAGCGATAAGGTCTATGTCGATATTGAAGACGTTGAATCGCATGGGTATGGGCTTGAATACGCCCAGGACGGCCACAGGTCAGATCGGATGCTGAATGGGTTGCTGCCCGGCGGGCCTATGGATATTTGCTGGCCGGTGATGCCGACAACCAAGCACCTGTCGTCGGACATGTGGGATGGTCCGCGATAACCGTCGCCAGGAAGCTGATCGACGAAGTGCCCCTGCAATCCACATCTTGCAGCCTTCGGCATTAGCGGTAAGCGCGCGTCTCGACACCTTCCAAGCTCAACACCAGCGTGTCGGCTTTGCGGCCTACCCCTGCTCCGCCTCGATGATACCGACCATCGCCCGGGTAAATTCGACCATGCTGTTTGCGGTGATGGCGGCGTTGTCGGGGGATTGACCGATGTGCTCGGCCGCTCCGCAGCAGGATCGGCGGATGCTGTCGTAATATGGATCTCTCTCATCGTCCGGCAGGGCTGCCAAATTCAGGGCGCGACGGTGAATCATGCGCAGTAGCTGCGCCAATGCTGTTTCGACACTCATGCGTTTGCTCCGCATCGGTCGAGCGTCTCGGCACACCGAGTGCCGGATCGCCGATCGGGAAATTCCCGATTTGAACAGGCTGGCACGTCAGGCATTAATATATCGTTGATTGCTAATAGATGGCCGACATTGAGGGTTGGCCAAGAGGGAGCGTTGGTGGTGGGTGCAACCTGTGCATGTGACATCCGTCACGGTTCTGTGCTGCAGCACATGGCATAACCTCGTGGGTGAAGGCGCGTCGGCACAGTCCGCTCGGCGAGGAGGGATGATGCCCCTTTCAAGTGACCTGCATGACAAGAACTTGATGTTCCAATGCCAACGCTGCTCCAGGACGATCGTCCGGAAAGGCTCCTGGATCAAGAGTATCAAAACCTTCAGATGCGAAGGGTGCCGATCCGAGGTGCCGATGACATACGGGCACAAACTGGCGATCTTCGAACGGCATCGGCACCTGGCAGGGAAAGACTCAAAATGAGCGGGTGAAGGCCGCCTAGGGAACGCGTGCGGATGGACAGCGCCAGCAGGCATTCCCATAATCTTCGATCGATGCCAAGGAACTGGCTGGGTTTTTTGGAAGCTTTTGGAACTTTCTGCGCCTCGCCTCAACCCGAATTGCGGCGCTGCGGTAGAGAACGCCAATCCGGTCTGCCTGCCATATAGCGCACAACTCTAAGATCATGGCCGATGAACAGATAGGTAGTCACCTTATCCCGCTGCAGGTCGTTCAGCAGGCTGAGCACCGTTGCCTGCACCGAGACGTCGAGTGCAGAGGTCGGTTGGTCCAGCACCACCACTTTCGGCGCGCCGGCGAAGGACTGCGCGATGGCCGCCCTCTGGCGCTGACCGCCCGACAATGAG
This sequence comes from Mesorhizobium sp. WSM4976, assembly GCF_029625685.1. Classification (NCBI taxonomy): domain Bacteria; kingdom Pseudomonadati; phylum Pseudomonadota; class Alphaproteobacteria; order Hyphomicrobiales; family Phyllobacteriaceae; genus Mesorhizobium; species Mesorhizobium sp. WSM4976. The sequence goes on along the minus strand of NZ_JARTVT010000014.1, from coordinate 153,881 downwards.
CGCGGTTCGGCCAGCCGGACGGGCCGGAGAAGGTCAGCGACGGGGTTCCTCGCATTCTATACGGCCAAGGCAGGCCGTCGTGGACCTCGGTGGCTTAAACCAGGAATTCCGGCGAGCCATTGCGCGTACCGGCAAGAGGCGGCGTGCTCGCCACGACCTGGCGGCCCAAGCATATCTCCATCGACCTGGGTCCCTCCCCAAGAGCTTGGGTGGCGCATCTACTCAGGGATTGCTTGCAGTTCAAATGCAGCTTTGAGCGTTCCGCTGATGGGAACTGAAATTGGATCGAACCACCTGGCGTAGATGCCGAGGATCTCTCCCGAACGGAAGACCCGAGCCAACGCTCTGTTCACCACCAAACGGAAGGCCGAATCGTCGCGACGGAGCATGATCCCATAGGGATCATAACTCAGGTATCGACCAACGACCTCAAGGTCTTGCTTCTTGTCAGATTTGGCAAGCAAGCCATACAGGACGATGTCGTCCGTGGCGAACGCGTCGACCTTCTTCGTTTCAAAGAGCGGCAATACCCTGGGCATAATCATTCATGACCAGGAGTTGCACTCCGCTTAGCTGGCCCTTGTCGATGAGGCCTCTCACGGCCTTTTCATTTGTCGAGCCGCCGACGACAGCGATCATCTTGCCGGACAGGTTCTCGATCTCGCTTACCTTGCTGGCCTTCCATGTCAGCAGCCGCGTCCCGGTCGTAAAGTAGATAGGCGAAAAATCGACTTGCTGCTGGCGTGCGAGCGTATTGGTGGTAGTGCCGCACTCGAGATCGACGTTACCATCGACAACCATAGAAATGCGCGTCTTGGGTGTGACAGGGGCGTATTTTACGGCGACGTCTGGCCTGCCCAAAGCCGTCTTCACCTCGTCCACAATCTTGAGACACAACTCAATGGCATATCCAGTCGGTCTCTTGTTCTCGTCCAGGAATGAGAATGGAGCCGACGCTTCACGGTAGCCAAGAGTGATGGAACCGGTCTCGCTTACCTTCTTGAGGGTACCGGTCAACTCCTCCGCCGACGTTGCCCCTCCGATGGATACCACTGCTAACAGTGCCGCGCCGCCAAGCGTCAAGATCCGCGGGCATCTGGAAAAGATTCGCATTTCCGTCATCTCCAGCACAACCGGCATCGATGATACCGCGAAGCGCCTCGCCGGCTTTGCGACAGATCAAACAAGGCAGCTGATGAACGCCTCTTTCAAGCTCCGTTAGCTCGCCGCCATTGAGCTTCTTGCCGGCATGCGTAACACCAAAGACCTAAAACGCATGGAGCGAATCCGAAAGATCGCGACGTGCTTTAACTGCGGCGAAGGCGTGATCAGAACTCCACCTGGAATCCGAGGCCTTTTTCGATCGCGCGCCGCACAGCGAGATCAGCCACGACAAGATCTTGAAGGGCCACGCCAGTGCCGTCGAAAATTGTAATCTCTTCCACGGATTTCCGTCCGTCGGCTGTACCTGCAATGACGTCGCCGAGTGAACCGCGAATGCTGCTTTCATCGACCAGGCCCTGCGCGTAAGCATGCTGAAATTCGCCTATGGTGAGCGACTGCGCCATCTCGTCGACGAAGAGTGCGGCGGCGCAGACAAGCTGCGGATCAAGCTCCTGCTTGCCCCGCGTATCTGCCCCCATGGCGGAAATATGGGTTCCGGGCATAACCCAGTCCCGTTCGACGAGCGCTTTCGTGGATGGCGTGACCGTGACAAGGATATCGGAAAGCCGGACCGCGTCCGCGCGGTTTTTGTGAGCGCGATAGGCAATGCCAAGGTCGGTGACCGTCTTGCCGAATGTGGCCAGATTGTCTGGCGAGGGATCCCAAGCGTGGACCGTCTTAATGCTGCGGACAGCGAGCGTCGCCTTGAGCTGATAGACGGACTGGGTGCCCGTGCCGATGATGCCGAGTGACTCGGAATCCCGGCGCGACAGATGCTTCGTGGCGATCGCGCTTGCCGCCCCGGTGCGGATCCCCGTCAGGTAATTTGCGCTAACCAGAGCCGAGGCCCGTCCTGTATCGGGATCGAAGAGCAGGGTCGAGGACTGATGATTAGGCAATCCCCGTGGCAGATTGTGTGGCCAGTAGCCGCCGGCCTTGAGGCCGAGAAACGGCACAGAATTGTCGGCACCGGTCTTTACGCCGAATACCGCATCCGCGTGGCCGACCACTTCCCGCACGACAGGGTAGTTCCTGGCCAAGCCGCGGGCCATGGCGCAGAAGGTCTGCTCGACGGCCTCCAAGGCCTCCTCGATGGCCACCAGATCACGAGCGAGTATTTCGGGGATGACTAGCATGGGGCGCCATGGCGGTCTTGGGCTTCTAGGATGAATTCGTCGATCATGACGTTCATGCCTGCCAGCATGCCGCCGTCCACCGGCAGGACCACTCCCGAAATATACGCAGCATCGCTGGACCCCAAGAAGGCGACAGCCTTGGCGATGTCCGTTGGCTCGGCGACGCGGCCGAGCGGATACCAGCGGCCAAGTTTCTCGAAGACGGCCGGGTCCTTTTGCTGGCGAATGGTCCAAGTGATGTTGTCGGTGCGCACTGAACCGGGAGACACGGCGTTACAACGAATGCCGTCACGGCCGAATTCGGAAGCGACCGCCATGGTAAGGTTGATGATGCCTGCCTTTGCAGCGCTGTAGCCCGGATTGCCGAAATAGCGCATCCCGTTAACCGACGCGATGTTCACGATAGCGCCACCGCGCCGGGATCGCATGCGCGGGAGGACGGCGCGTATGCAGTGATAGGTGCCGTTGAGATTGACATCGATTTCGCGGTGCCAGGCGTCGAGACTCATGCTCTTGAGATCGCCTGCGTCGGTAAAGGCTGCGTTGTTGACAAGCAGGTTGACAGGACCGAGCGCGTTCTCTGCCGCGGCGATGGCACTCTCCACCTGATCGGCATTTGTTATGTCGGCCTTTACAAAAGTCGCGCGGCCGCCGACCTCGACAATCTGGCTGACCGTCTCGCTACCCTTAGACTCGTCGATCTCGAGAACTGCCACTCCAGCGCCTTCGGCGACCAATTGGCTGGCGATAGAACGCCCGATGCCGTGGCCTGCTCCCGTTACGACCGCAATTGTCCCGTCATGGCGAGCCATGTCTCATTCCCCGGTCGCCTTGTTCAGGCGGTTCTCTTCTCAACGATCAACCACTATCGGCCGCCGAGGCGCTCTTCCAATGCAGAACAAGCATGGCAGGATCAGTATTTCGCATTCGTCTTTCGATACACCGAAGCCGTAGGGTCTACCCGATTGGCTGGCCGGGTGAATTCCAGAAAGGTCGGCCGGTGCGGTGGACACAGGGAACATTCAATGAAGAACATTGTCGTTACGGGCGGCAGCGGCAAGGCGGGCAGGGCAGTCTGCCGTGGTCTGGTGGAGCACGGTTACACCGTCTTGAATGTCGACGTGCAGACATCAACAGATCCTGTCTGTCCGTTCTACAAGGTCGATCTCAATGATCTCGGCCAAGTGATTGACGCTTTGCAGTGGAGCGGCGGCAAGGATCACCCTTTCCGCAAGTTCCGCACGCCAGATGCTGTGGTTCATCTGGCAGCGATTCCGGCACCCGACCTGATGCCCGATGACGTTATATTCCGCAACAATATCGTGACAACCTATAATGTCTTTGACGCAGCCATCCGCGTGGGCGTCAAGCGGATCGTTTGGGCATCGAGCGAGACCACCTTGGGCCTGCCTTTCAGCGCATCGAACCCGCCAGCCTACGTGCCGGTTGACGAAGATCATCCCATGCGACCCGAAAGCGCCTATTCACTGTCGAAGGACCTTGGCGAGGAAATGGCACGACAGATGCAGCGGTGGAATCCCGGGACGACGTTCATCGGGCTCAGGCTGTCCAATGTCATGGAACCGTCGGACTACGAGCGTTTCTCCTCCTGGCAAGAGGATCCGCATGTCAGGGAGTGGAACTGCTGGGGCTATATCGACGCGCGCGATTGCGCCCAGGCGGTGCGCAAGGCGCTGCATGTTGAGCTCGTCGGTGCGGATCATTTCATCATCGCTAACGCCAATACCGTGATGGAGCAAGAAAGCGCTGAGCTCATGAAAACGGTCTTTCCGAACGTACAATTCAAGCGCGAGATCGGTGGACGCGAGACATTGTTATCGATTGATAAAGCGCGGCGTGTCCTCGGTTACGAGCCGGAGTGCAATTTCGGGCGAATCTAAAAATATCGTCACAAGTATAAAATCGCAGCACAACAGAAGGTGATCCAGTTTGCCTTCTGTTGTGATGATATTGTTGTGACAGGAATCCGGGAAGCATTCAGGCGCCCCTATGCCGCATCTTCATGCCCCCATGCGATAATTGTATTTTAAACGATCGCTTTGCCGGCGCACAGTGGCTTGGTCAGCGCGGCGTCTCAGTGCCGCCGCTTCGGGTCGAAAAGAAGAGAAACAACTCATGAGGAGAACAAGTTCATGACTTTCAGCATTCGCAAAGCGATGGCTGCGTCAGCCCTCGCTGTTGGCATGGCCTGGGCGGGCAGCCCGGCCTATGCCAAAACGCAGGTCAACTTCACCGTGGCGGAGTATAGCTCCAAGACCGGCCCGTACTTTGAGGAAGTGGCGGCCGCCTTCGAGAAGGAGAATCCCGACATACATATTAATATCCAGGTGGTTCCGTGGGACACGCTCCTGCAGCGGCTGACCACTGACATCGCCGGCGGCCAGGCCCCCGACATTTCGATCATCGGCACGCGCTGGCTGGTTGACTTCGCCTCCCAGGGCATCGCTGAGCCGGTCGATTCCTACCTGACGCCAGAATTCAAGTCGACCTTCATCGATACTTTCATGGCGCCATCCGTCATCGATGGCAAGACTATGGGTCTGCCGGTCGCCGCTTCTGCCCGCGCCATGTTGGTCAACACCGAATTACTCGACAAGGCAGGTGCCAAGGCTCCGGCCAACTGGGACGAATTCTATACGACTGCCGAGAAGCTCAAGGCTCTTCCCGACACCTTTGCCTTCGGCCTGCAGGGCAAGGAAATCGAGACCGACGCCTATTTCTACTACAGCCTTTGGACACATGGTGGCGACATCCTGAAAGCTGATGGGACGTCGGGCCTCGATACGCCCGAAGCACTGCAGGCTGTGACACTGTACAAGAAGATGATCGACGAGGGACTGACCCAGCCTTCTCCGACCAACTACACCCGCGAAGATGTCTTCAACCTCTTCAAGCAAGGCAAAGTCGGGATGGTCTTCACCTTCCCGATGCTCATTCCTCAGATCAAAGCCGAGGCCCCGAACCTGAAGTACAAGGTCCTTCCCTTCCCGGAAGGTAAGGCCAAGGCGACCTACGGGGTGACCGACACGCTGATGCTCTTCTCCTCGTCGCAAGTGAAGAAGGAGGCCTGGAAGTTCATCGAATTTGCCTACAAGGATGAATGGCGGACCAAGTTCGACCACGGCGAAGGCTTCCTGCCGGTGACGAAGAATGTCGCGGCCGAGAAATACTACAGCAGCGATCCTGATATTGCCGGCTTTGCAGCGGGTCTGCCCTATGCAAAGTTTGCTCCGACCATCGCGAATTGGGAAGAGATCGCCGACACGACAGTTCGCGCCTTGCAGCAGATCTATCTTGGCCAGGCCAAGCCAGACGAAGCTCTAAAGGCTGCGGCTGCCGATATCAACAAAATTCGCAGCAAGTAGGCGCTGCCGCAAAAGATGGGCGGGTGCGGGGTAGCCCGCCCATTTCCCTGAGCGAGCCTCAATAGCCGTGGAATGGGACAATGAAATCGCGGACGCGCATACCGACGACACCGCTGTTGATGATTCTGCCGAGTTTCCTTCTGGCGATGTCCATCATCGGCTATCCGATTCTCGACCTAGCCTGGACGTCAATGCAGGAGGTCAGCCGCTTCGGAAAGTTGATGGGTTTTATCGGTTTGGCGAATTTCGCCGAAGTGTTTCGTGATCCGCTTTTTTATTCATCATTGGTGCGCACCCTGATCTGGACCGTCGCGGTGGTAGGCGGAACGCTGATCATATCACTGCCGATCGCGATAATGCTCAACGACGATTTCTACGGTCGGGGCCTTGCCCGCGTAATTGTCATGCTGCCCTGGGCAATCTCACTGACGATGACAGCCGTACTCTGGCGCTGGAGCCTCAACGGTCGCGCAGGACTCATAAACGCGACCCTGATGGATTTCCACATCATCACTGAACCGATCGAATGGCTGGCCACCGCTCCACTTGCCTTCACCGTCGAGATCCTTGTCGGTATCCTGGTTTCCATTCCCTTCACAACGACGATCTTTCTTGGCGGCCTATCCTCTCTGCCGCAGGATTCCTACGAGGCCGCGGTTGTGGACGGGGCCAAGCCCTGGGAGCTGTTCCGCTATATCACGCTGCCGCTGATGAAGCCCTTCATCAACATCGCGATCGTGCTCAACGTCATCTATGTCTTCAATTCGCTTCCAATCATCTGGGTCATGACGGAAGGCGGACCCGCCAACGGCACCGACATCCTGGTGACCTATCTCTACAAGCTCGCTTTTCGCTTCGGCCAACTCGGTAAGGCGTCCGCGATCTCGCTGATCATGTTCTTCGTCCTGTTCGTCTTCACCATCGCTTATGTCCTGATGGTCATGCGCCAGGAACACGACAGCACCGCCGAGGAGGTGAAAAATGACGCCTAAGCTGAAAAAGAGCCTTCTTTACTGGCTTTTGCTGTCGCCGCTTTGCGTTGTCATCCTGCTGCCATTCGGCGTCATGTTCGTGACCGCACTGCGACCACGCGACGAACTCTTCGTCTATCCTCCGACCTGGACCTTCAGCGAATTTCGTTGGGAAAACTTCGTCGAAATGTGGGTGAAAACCAATTTCGGCGGCGCGCTTCTAAACAGCCTCTATGTCAGCCTGACCTCGACGATCATCGCCATCGTGCTCTCCATTCCTGCCGCTTACGCGCTGTCGCGCTACCGCTTTTCCGGCAAAGGGCTCTACAGGAATTTCCTTCTGATGACACAGATGATGTCGCCAATTGTGCTTGTCCTGGGCCTTTTCCGGCTGATGGTGCATCTCAACTTGGTCAACAGCCTCAATTCGCTGGTCGTCACCTATGTCGCCTTCAATATGGCTTTCACGATCTGGATGCTGCAGAGTTACTTCAACACGATTCCGCGTGAGCTCGAGGAAGCATCGTGGATAGACGGCGCAACCAGCTTTACCAGCCTGGTAAAGATCTTCTTGCCGCTGGCAGTTCCAGCCATGGTCGTGACCGCGATATTCACCTTCATCAACAGCTGGAATGAATTCGTGCTGGCGCTCACCTTGATCCGTAGCCAGAACGATTACACGCTGCCTGTACAGATATTCTCCCAGGTGGCTGGACGCTACCAAGTTGAGTGGCATCACGTCATGGCTGCGACTGTGCTGGCCACGGTCCCTGTCGCCATCGTCTTCTCCTGGCTGCAGCGCTATCTCATCCGGGGCATGGCGCTCGGAGCGGTCAAATAGGCCTAGGAAACATAAGGACCTCTCAATATGGCATCGGTTACCATCAGCGGCGTGGAGAAGTGGTTTGGCACCCTGCAGATCCTCCATGGCATCGATATCGACATTGAGGACCAGGAGTTTGTGGTGCTGGTCGGGCCGTCCGGCTGCGGCAAATCCACGTTGCTGCGCATGATCGCCGGACTGGAACCGATTTCGGACGGCGAGATATCGATCGGGACACGGGTGATAAATAACGTGCCGGCGCGCGACCGCGATATCGCCATGGTATTTCAAAACTACGCCCTCTATCCGCATATGAGCGTCTATGACAACATCGGCTTCAGCCTGAAGTTGAGGAAAAGGTCGAAGCAGGAGATTTCGGAAAAGATCAGCGAGGCCGCCGAGATACTCGATCTTACGCCATATCTGGAGCGCTCGCCGCGACAGTTGTCGGGCGGACAACGACAGCGTGTTGCCATGGGCAGGGCTCTGGTGCGCGATGCGCAGGTCTTCCTCTTCGATGAGCCGCTTTCGAATCTGGATGCCAAGCTTCGGGTCGTCATGCGCACTGAAATCAAGGCCCTTCACCAAAGGCTCAAGACCACATCGGTCTATGTGACACATGATCAGATAGAGGCGATGACGATGGCGGATCGCATTGTCGTCATGAACAAAGGGCGTGTGGAGCAGATTGGCACGCCGATGGATCTCTATGACTTTCCGGCCAATCTGTTTGTAGCGGATTTCATTGGCTCGCCCTCAATGAATTTTATCGAGGGCGTCGTTGCTGCTGACAACGAGGGGCCTTTTGTGATGGCCAAGGATAGAACCCGGCTCGCCATCTCACGTGATTCGTCTGCCGAGCTGGGCCAACAGGTGGTCTATGGAGCAAGACCCGAACATCTTGTTTTGTCCGGCGGAAGCGAAGGGTTCGGTGCAACTGTGGAAGTCATCGAGCCGACCGGCCCCAACATACAGATCTTTGCAGACGTCGCGGGACAACGAATTTGCGCGCTGTCTCCTGAACGTCGTACCCACAAGCCGGGACAGAAGATCAGATTGCATTGCCCCGAGGCGTCCGTTCACCTTTTCGATGCATCGTCGGGCGCAAGGATTTGAGAGCTTCTCTGCCAACCGTTTAAGCGAATGCCATGCCGAAGTGCGTTGCCCCGAACGCCTTCCAGCGCGGATCTCGGTAACCCTCCGGCAAAGGCCGCGGTGGCTCCGATATTGGACGAAGGCCGTTAGTGGTTGCCGAACTCAGGTCGGGAACTCACCAGAAGTTTGGCGACCCGATCGCTTTTCTCAGCTAGCTGTCCGCGGTCCGTTAGTCCCATATGCTCGGTAGCTACGGCGAATAGATAGGCTGCGATGTCACTCGCGGTGGCGCTTTCGTCCATCAACATCACGTAGACCATGTCGGCGTAGGCGTCATATTCGCCGGTGGCATCTGGTATGCCGGAGACGCCGATGGGATCCCAATCGTGCAGCAAGATCTCTCGAACCCGAGCCCGGTTTTCTCGTGACTGATACTTGTTTCGCCGGTGAGCCATTCTCTTGTCCTATGCAGCGACGGCCTTCGATGATCGACGTTTCCAGTTCCACGGCAGGAGTTCGTTCAGCCGGCCTTGCGGCGTGTCGGCGATGCGGGCGAGCACGTCGCTCAGCCAGGCCTGTGGATCGACGTCATTAAGCTTCGCCGTGCCAATCAGCGTATACATGATGGCAGCGCGGTCGGCGCCACGGTCTGAGCCGGCGAAGAGCCACGACTTTCTGCCGAGAGCCAGACCACGCAGTGCCCGTTCAGCAGCATTGTTCGTGAGACAGATGCGCCCGTCTTCGAGGAAACGGGTGAAGCCTGCCCAGCGCTTGAGCATGTAGTCGATCGCCTGGGCAACCGGCGCGTGGCGCGAGAGCTTGGCCCGCTCGCCACGCAGCCACTCTTCCAGGTCGGCGACGAGCGGCGCGGCCCGTTCCGACCTGACGGCGAGGCGCTGCTCGGCAGCCATTCCATTTATGTCGCGCTCGACGTCGAACAGGAGATCGATGCGTTTGACGGTCTCGAAGGCGATCGGCGAGATCGGCGGCGCCGTCTTCCCTCGACGCGCACTGGCGGCGATGTCGGCAAGGACGAAGAACTTGCGCCGCGCATGGCTCCAGCACAGCGCTTCCGTGACCGGTCCGGGTCTCCGGTCGGGGAGATAAAGCCCGTTGTAGCCGGCATAGGCATCGGCCTGCAGAATGCCGGTGAACTGCCTTAAGTGCCGCTCGGGATGATCGCCCGACCGGTCGCGCGAGGCATAGAACAGCGCCGCCGGCGGTGCGGTCCCAACAAAGGGCCGGTCATCGCGGACATAGACCCAGGCTCGGCCGGTATCGGTCTTACCCTTCGCCAGGATCGGCACTGTGGTGTCGTCGCCGTGAAGACGCTCTGCCGAGAGCACATGGTCCTCGATCAGCGCATGCAGCGGACGCAGCACCGATGCGCACGTGCCGACCTGATCGGCCAGCGTCGACAGGCTCAGCTCGATGCCTTCGCGGGCGTAACGTTCGCTCTGCCTGTTGAGTGGCTGGTGTTGGCCGAACTTCTCGAACAACACCATGGCAAGCAGGTTCGGACCGGCAAAACCGCGCGGCGTGACGTGGAAGGGTGCTGGCGGCTGGGTGATCACCTCGCATTGTCGGCACGAGAACTTCTCGCGCACCGTCTGGATGACCTTCCACTGGCGCGGGATCACTTCAAGCGTCTCGGTGACGTCCTCGCCCAGCTTCGACAGCTTGGTCGAGCCGCAGCAAGGGCAACTCTCAGGAGCGGCGATCACGACGCGCTCGCGCGGCAGATGCTCAGGAAAGGGCTTGCGCGACGGGCGCCGGCGCTCGAACGAGCGAACCGTCTGTGTTTGGGATGCCGCCTTGTCCGCCGCCAATTCGTCCTCGGTTGCGTCGGCCTCCAACTCCTCAAGCTGCAACTCCATCTGCTCGAGTAGACGGGCCTTGCGTTCCGAGCGACTGCCATAGAGTTCCCGCCTGAGTTTCTCGATCTCCAGTTTCAGCCGCGCAATCAGTGCCTCCGTCCCGGAACTGACAGCCGCTGCGCGGGCGGCAAGCGCTTCGGCCTCGACGCGCGCGGCGCGCTCCGCGAGGATCATCGCGTGGGCGGTAGCCAGGTCGGAAGGGAGCGATTCAGCAGCGGACACCGGGCGATGGAATCACATCCACCGTCATGCGCAAGGCCAAAATCTCAACCTGTCGCTGTCGGCCGCCAGGTCTTTTGCGGCATACGCCAGTCGATGCCTTCGAGCAGATAGCCGAGTTGCGCCGGCGTGATGGTGATCACGCCATCGGCCGGCGACGGCCAGATGAAGCGGCCGCGCTCGAGCTTCTTCGAGAACAGGCAGGCGCCCTGGCCGTCGTGCCACAGAACCTTGATCAGGTCGCCGCGCCGACCGCGGAAGACAAACAGGTGACCGCTGTGCGGATCGCGCTTCAACGTCTCCTGCACCACCAGCGCAAGGCCTGGAAAGCCCTTTCTCATGTCGGTGTGGCCGGTTGCCAGCCACACCCGCACGCCGCTCGGAACCGGGATCATCGGGATCCAAGCGCGTCCAGAACGCGCCGCAGCGCCTCGGCATCCACATCGCGGTCGACGCGGACGCGGCGTCCGCTGCCAAGCTCGATCTCGATGATGCCGTTCTTGCGGCGACGTCGACCGGGAGACGCTGATGGCGCCGGCACCTCGACGGCAGAGGGCATAACTGCAGGAACGATCTCGACCGGGACTAACTGCGATGAACCGGCATCGACCGGATCGCACAGCTCCTTGCGCCATCGGAACAACTGGCTGACGTGAATGCCTGCCGATCGCGCGACCTCCGACACCGACACGCCAGGCTCAAGCGACGCCGCGACAAGGCGCTCCTTTTCCTCGCGTGACCAGCGCCGGCGTCGCTCAACCGACGTGATCACCTCCACCCGCGGCATCGTCATAGGGCTACTCCTAGGATTACCCCTAGGACTTCCGACGTTCGCCCTCAGCCTACAAGGCGGCACTCACCGGAGGGATACGGATCTCGTCAACAGATCGGCTGATCTGTTGCACGTCCGAGCGACATGCACCTAGCCCCTGACGCGAGATTGGCGCAGGGGCTTTCTTTTTGCTAGGCGCGAGGCCTGCAACCAGATCGGCGCGGAGCGGCAGCAGCGGTATCCTTAGCAGTTTCTCACCAGCCGTTGATGCGCGGCCACTCCACGACATCGCCATCATGGTTCCCGGCAACGGCATGATATCGATCAAACATCGCCGCGGTCATGCAGGCATGATTGGGCAGGATCCGCACCTTGGAACCGACTGGCAAGGCCTCATAGGGGAATGGCCCCTGGCTCACAAGAAGGCCGTGTTCCTGGTAAACATGGCCGACAGTGACCCCGGAGATCCGTTCCTGGCAATTGATGTCCATGACCATGCCGAAGCCGATGTCCTCCGCCAGACCCGAAGCCGCGGTGCTGCGATCCTTGGACAAGGCAAGCGCGCCCGCATCGACGAGGGCAGTGTTGAACTGAGGCCGATGGCCGATGACCGTCGCGAGAACCGAAAGCGAAATGTCCTCCCGCCCACAGGAATAGATTTCGGACTGCATTACATCGCCGAACATGTAGACGCCGCAACGCACCTCCGTCACGCCGGCGAAGTTCACGCCGTGGGTCGCTGTCGGCGTCGAGCCTACGCTAACGACCGGAACGGCCAGGCCGATCGCCCTTAGTTGTTCAGCAGCCGACACCGCCACGACACGCTCTTCCTCCGCCACCTTGCGGATGTCTTCGATTGAGCGTGAATGATAGGAATGACCGGCATGGGTCAGCACGCCCTCAAGCCGGGTTCCCGGCAGTTCAGTCAGCGCCCGGCCGATATCCAGCAACTCCTCAGAACCGCTTAGAACACCGGCACGCTTCTCGCCTGAATCGAGTTCGATGAGAACGTCAACCACAACGCCCAACTCGAGGGCTTGGCGATTGACTTCCCGCACGAGGCCTATCTGGTCGAGGATGACGCTCACCTTGATGCCGCGTTTGACGAGCTCGGCGATCCGGGCCAGCTTGTCGGGCAAAACGGTAACACCATAGGTGATGTCGGAGATTCCGTGGCTTGCGAAATATTCAGCTTCCTTGAGGGTTGAGACCATGACCCCGCCGAAATTGCCGGCGATCGCCACGCGTGCAACCTCAATGGATTTGGCCGTTTTCATGTGAGGCCGAAACCGGACGCCATGGTCTTTGAGCCTGCGGGACATCCGGCGCGTATTTGCCTCGAGCAGTATCCGGTCCAGGATCAGGCTGGGTGTGCTGAGATTATTCAATTTCATGGTTTCACTTGTGCGATTCGCGTGGGATTTCAGGCGCGTGGCCACACAACGTCGCGATCGATCGGGAAAATCGGACGCGGCAAGAACTTAAAATCGAAACGTGTCAGAACCGGAGATGACAGGCCGGGCGCGTCCACCTCGATCACCTGGTCTGGTCCGAAGAATTCGTCAAAGCCGGCACGGAAATGGCCACGTGATTTTACAACGATTGAACGCGCCTTGCCGATGTCGATCCCCATCATCTCGAAGAAGACCGGGTCGGCACACTGCGTACGTATGGAAATGACGACAACCTTCACGCCTTCGACGTCGAGAAGCACTGTCGTGCCGAGATCGAGCCTGCGACTGGCATAGAAGCCCCGTCGGCCGACACAGTCGCCATCGCGGATCCGCATCACGGTCGCATTGGCTTCAAATCGGCGGGAAAACTTGTCTGGCTCAACCCGGTTGAAGACCGCCCGGAACCGAGCGCCTTCTCCCAATTCCATGGCCTCTCGCGCCAGCGCCGGATCATTGAAAATGCCAAGCGCGGCTCCATTGGCTCGCGCCTTGATCAATGCTTCGAGAAGCCATGTCGTGTTGCCGTTCGCGCCGCCGCCGGGGTTGTCGGCGACATCGGCGAGGATGACGGCTGGGAGACTCGGATCTTGTCCAGCCGCAACCGCCTTTGCCACCGCCTCGTCGAGCGGGGTAAGGTGTGGGTCATAGCGCCGGTAGTCACGCCAGGCAAATTCTGCAATGTCCCGGGCTACCGCTTCGGCGAGGGCGTGGTCGCTGCGGGCGGTCACGATGATGCACAGGCCGTTCTTTGCGGTGTCGGCATAGGCAAAACCGCCGAGTATCGAAACGTTCATGATCTCCCCGCCGGACCTGGCCTGGCCGTATCTCATCAAATCCGCGTAGGGTCCCTTGTCGGTGAGAAGCGTCACGGTCGGCGGGCAAACTGGCAGACGGATGATTGCAGACGCCGGTCGCAATCCAGAAAGCATGGAGCTCATTGCAAAAGCCGCCTCGCGACCCCGAGCTACCATGTCGACATGCGGGTTGGTCTGGTAGGCCACTACCAGATTGACTGCCGCAACCATCCGATCGGAGACGTTTCCATGAAGATCGAGAGTGGCCACGATCGGGCAGTCCTTGCCGACCACGGAACGGGTCATTTCGAAAATCTCGCCGTCGGGATCTCGGTCCCGTGTCGTGATCATGGCGCCGTGGTTGCATATGTACACCCCGTCGAGCGGCATTGCCGCTTCGAGCCTAGCTTTCATGTCTTCCAAGGTCTGGGCGAAGAAGTCATGGTCGATCGGTCCACCTGCCTCAACTAGGCCGATCAATATCGGAGCGGCTTCCCATTCGACAGATCTGTCCATCGTGGCGCAGAAGCTGTGCATTTCCGCGGGGATCTTCGATTCGTCCTTACGGAGCTCCTCGGCCATTTCGAGGCCGGCCACGTAGAGCCGGCTAAGAAAATCGTCGCGCCCAGTTACCGGAGCGAAGCTGTTGCTCTCAAGCATAAGTCCCAAAAGGGCGATTTTCTTTTTTCGAAACATAGACCGGGCCCTCTCTTGCACCTGTAGAAAGGATAGACCGGTATATCGGCCTCCTCCAATGCAAGCTTGGCCTTGTTCGATGCGTGAGGGGTATCAGCAGTTCTCGGGTGAGGGGGCGTCTGCCGGCACGGCCTCACCCTCCAGGATGGACCACAACTCTTCTGCCATCGCGGGCAGCCGCTCGCGCGAGCGGAAGATCCGGATTTCAACGGGGATGAACCATTTCTCGCCGCCGGCCAACACAAGGCTGCCGGATGCCAGTTCGTCCGAGATATTGCTCTCGGGAAGCCAAGCCATGCCTCGTCCCTCGCGGCTTAGCGTTTTGAGCACAGCCGCCAACTGGCTGACGAAAACCTTATCCAGATAGACCGGTTCTTCCACATTGTTGATCATGTGTTCGACAGCCTGCCCGATCGCAGACGTCTCGGTATAGGCTAGATAATGAACGGGCTCGTCCTCCGTGCCAGGAAGTTTATCTAGAGGGGAGCCGGCGGAATCGGGTAGTGTAACGGGCAACAGGCGGTCGGTGCCGACAAGCTTCGAGGTGAAGTGCATCGGGGGCAAATTCATCTCTACCTGCGGGTGAGCGTGACTGATGGCAAAATGGGACTCACCCTTGATCAGCGACTGCATGCAATCGTTGAACTGACACGAATCCAGCCTGATGTTGAAGGTATGGGTCTTGGCCTCGATCGACCTGATCCAGCTGGGGAAGAAGGTCAGTGAAAGGCTGTGCGTGGCAGAAAAGCGGATCAGATTGGCCGAAGTCTCACCGACCCGGCGTGCATCCTCACGTCCTTGAAGGAGTCTTCTAAGGACCTCCTCGGCGACAGGCCGGAACCGTTCGCCCGAGGGCGTCAGACTGATCGGTTGGGTGGTCCGATCAAAGAGCTTGGCGCCGACCCAATCCTCCAGGCTCTTGATACGTCGGCTGAAAGCCGGTTGGGTTGTGTATCGCGCCTCGGCCGATCGGGAGAAATTTCGAGTGTCCACCAGGCTGAGAAAGTCCTCAAGCCAACGGCTTTCCATTTCACACCCCGGTCACTTGCTTTTGGTCGCAGTATTGTCAAAACGAAAGGCATGTCCAGCCAAGTGATGGCGTCCTTGCCCGTCATGCCTAAGGCGCACCGGCCGGAAAGCTCGGCGATTTCTTACAGCTTGATCCCGACATTCTTGGTCTGCACATAGCCCAAAAGAGCTTCCTGGCCTTTTTCTCGACCATAGCCGGAACGTCGCGTCCCGCCAAAGGGCGTTTCGACACCACCTACCCACCAGTCATTGACATAGACCTGGCCGGCAACGAGGCGATCGGCCGTCCAAAGCGCCAGTTTGAGGTCACGGGTGAAGATCCCAGCCGCGAGCCCATAGTCGGTGCCGTTGGCAATTGCGATAGCTTCTTCGGGGGTGTCAAACGGGATAACAACCAGGACCGGTCCGAAAAATTCCTCCTGCGCGATGCGCATATCTGGCCGCACGTCAGTGAAAATCGTTGGCGGTAAGAAAAAGCCCTCGCGCTCCAGCCGCTTCCCGCCCGCCGCCAGGGTGGCTCCTTCGGCAACTCCAACCTCGCACAATGCCTCGATGCGCTGCAGTTGGCGCTCAGAAATCACCGGTCCCATATCGCAGTCTTCAGCTCCTGGGCCGACAGTACGTCGAGCTGCCTCGGCCTTGAGCTTCTCGACTAACGGCCCGACGATCGAACGATGCGCCACAAGCCGCGAGGCGGCTGAACATATTTGGCCGGCATGATGCAGTATCCCGCGGGCGACGTCGCGCGCCGCATTGTCAAGGTCTGCGTCTGCATAGGCAATGGCGGCTGATTTGCCACCAAGTTCCATCACGCACGGGATAACCCGCTCCGCCGCCGCGCGTAACACGCTCTTTCCCGTTGCCACTGAGCCGGTGAAGACGATGTGGTCTATATCCTTATGCGAAACGAGAGCTGCACCCGCCTCGGAGCCATATCCGCAAACGATGTTGACGGCGCCCTTGGGGACGCCTGCGCGTTCGCAGGCTTGCGCTAACACGAACAGGCTGAGGGGAGAATCTTCCGGCGACTTCAGCACCACTGTGTTGCCTGTAACCACTGCGCAGGCGATAGATCGAGCCCCCACCGGAAGCGGTCCATTCCAGGGCACGATCTGGGCGGAAACCCCGTACGGCATTCTGATCGTATAATCGACGATGTTGTCTCCGAGCGGGATCTGCCGTCCCTCCAGCTTGTCGGCCATGCCGCCGTAATAGCGAAGATAGCGTTGGGTGAGCTTCACCTCGTTGTAGCCGGCGGCGCGTGTCTTGCCGTTGTCGTGGATTTCCAACTCCGCGATTTCATCGGCGAGGGTTTCGAGCTCCCCGGCAATCGCAAACATCAGTTCGCCTCGAGCCGCGGGCGTCAGTGACTGAAGCCGGCGTTCCTGGAAGCAACGCCTTGCCGCGGCGACCGCCAGGTCAATCTCAACGGCTCCCCCGCACGCAACCCTGGAGATGAGCTTCCCATTGCCTGGGTCGACGATCGGGATCGAGCGCCCATCCGAACTATCCAGCCATTCACCGTCAATAAAGTTTCGCCAGTAAGGTCGAATTTCCGCAACCACGGTGCACCCGATTTTTTTGCTCGCTGATTACATGCCAGGGTAGGTCTTGCACGGCGAGGAGGCCAATGTCTTTCGTCGATGACGTGATGTAAATTTGGAATAGGGTATCCGCCCACAAAGGACCTCCCTTGCTGAACCAATTCGGTTCCAACCTTCCGTGGCGGGCGCCAGGAGAAGAGGCGAGGACGGGTTCCGGCGATGGTTATTGCCGGAAGTCCAGTCCCACCGTCGGCAAAAGGCCGATCCGCTGGGCGGCGGCGACATAGCCGAAAACCGTCCGCTCCTATCGCGCTGGCACCCTGACTTTGCTGATGTATTCAAGAAAGGGCCTAACACCGACTGCTGCCACTATGCCGCAGATGCATGGGAATATCCGAGCTTGGCATTCAACATCGTGTGCGAGGTCGCGTAAGCAACGCGCAGCGATCCTATTTCGATGGCTGCGCGTGAGGTGCAACAGCAATGGGCGTATTTGATCGGCTTCGCCTTGGTGGCAAGCGCGCGTTCATCACGGGCGGCAGTCGGGGGCTCGGGCGGGAGATGGCCCTCGGGCTCGCCGAAGCTGGCGCCGACATTACGATGGTCGGCCGCACGGTGGAAACTCTGGAGGAGACCGCAGCCGACATCCGCGCGCTGGGCCGCAAGGTCGCGACCATCGTTGCGGATATGAGCGATCCTTCGGCATGCGAAGCAGCCTGCCTTGAGGCGGTGTCCGTGCAGGGTGGCTTTGACATCCTCGTCAACAATATCGGCGGGCGGCGGATAAACGTACCTGTCGAGGATATTCCCTTGGACCAGTGGAAGGCGTTGGTTGACCTGAATCTGACCTCGACCTTTCTGTGCTGTAAGCACATCGGCGGCGCGATGATCCGCCGGGGCCGGGGCGGACGCGTGATCAACCTTGCCTCGATAAACGCCATGGTAGCGGGTCGTAACATCCACGGCCGGCATTACGAGACGGCCAAAGCGGGAGTGCTGATGCTGACCCGAAGCCTCGCAGTGGATTGGGCGCGGCACGCAATAACCGTCAACGCGATCTGTCCTGGCATCTTCGCAACCCAGCCGAACAGGCTTTGGGCACAGAACAATCCGGAAATCATCGAGGCCTATGTGCAGACCATTCCGATGGGCAAGTTGGGAGATCCCGAGGACCTCGGCGCGCTGGCGGTATATCTGGCCAGCGATGCCGCCCGCTATATGACTGGCGCGGCACTGGTGATCGATGGCGGTTATGTGTGCCTTTAGCCGGACGAAAAATCGGGTGGGGGGATTGCCTTTGCGTCCCAGGGAGATTGACAGTGCGCGAATATTCGATTGCCGCAATTCCTGCAGACGGAATTGGCCCAGAAGTTATTAATGCCGGCATCACTGTGCTCCAGGTGCTGGCCGATCGGCGCGGCGACCTCAAGCTGGAATTCAGCCACTTCGACTGGGGATCAGACTATTACAAGCGCAATGGCGTCATGATGCCGGAGGATGGGCTGGAACGGCTCGAGAAATTCGACGCAATCTATTTTGGCGCGGTCGGCGCCGTCGACGTATCCGACCACGTCACGCTTTGGGGCCTGCGGCTGCAAATTTGTCAGGGTTTCAATCAATACGCCAACGTGCGGCCGAGCAAGATCTTGCCGGGCATCGCTTCTCCGTTGCGTGACGTCCGGGCTGGCGACCTGGACTGGGTGATTGTGCGCGAGAATTCGGAGGGTGAATATTCAGGAGCCGGCGGGCGCGTGCATCGCGACCTGCCGGAAGAAGTTGGCATGGATGTATCCGTTTTCACGCGCGTCGGCGTGGAGCGCATCATTCGCTACGCCTTCCGGTTGGCCCGGTCCCGACCGAGGAGACTCTTGACCGTTGTCACTAAATCGAACGCTCAGCGCCATGGCATGGTGATGTGGGACGAGATCGCCGAGGACGTGTCACGCGAATTTCCCGACGTGACCTGGGACAAGATGCTGGTGGATGCTATGACTGCGCGGATGGTGCTGAAACCGCAGAGCCTCGACACGATCGTGGCGACCAACCTGCATGCCGACGTGCTTTCAGATCTCGCAGGCGCGTTGACTGGAAGCCTTGGCCTTGCACCTACCGCCAACATTGATCCCGAAAATCGTTTCCCGTCGATGTTCGAACCCATTCACGGAGCGGCGTTCGATATAGCCGGCAAAGGCATCGCCAACCCTATTGCCGCATTCTGCACAGCGGTGCAGATGCTCAGCCACTTGGGCGAGCAGGGCGCAGCCGATCAGCTCATGCACGCGATCGAGCGGGCTGGCGAAGCCGGCATAATGACGCCCGATGTCGGCGGTAAGGCAACCACGCGCGAAGTCACCGAGGCCGTCAGCAACGCCATACGAGAGCGCAACGTTTTGATGGACTGACTTCGCGCTGCTGCTTTTTGAGCGGCCGGCTGCGAGCCTCGTGTCCTTTCCGGGAGCAAAGGACAATGCACTACATCAATTTGCGCA
This sequence comes from Mesorhizobium sp. WSM4976, assembly GCF_029625685.1. Taxonomy (NCBI): domain Bacteria; kingdom Pseudomonadati; phylum Pseudomonadota; class Alphaproteobacteria; order Hyphomicrobiales; family Phyllobacteriaceae; genus Mesorhizobium; species Mesorhizobium sp. WSM4976. Next base: position 134,432 of record NZ_JARTVT010000014.1, on the reverse strand, counting down.
TAATCCCGTCCGAGATGTATTTCGGGTCATGCACCCGAAAGCGATTGGCCAAACGGCTCTTGCTCGAAGTCAAGGCTTTTGAGGTCTCTGCCGTGGACAAGCCTTCGCCGCCCTGAACTCACCACAGCCCCGCCGAGAACGTGCAATGGTGAACGTCTCCCTGCGGGTTCAGGTTTTCACGCTATCAGTTTAAGAGACCCATGAGCACCCGATAGGCGGCGTCGATATCTGCTTGGACGGCTTTCTTGATGGATGCACTGTCGCTGTCGCGAAGGGCTCCAAACATGGCTTGGTGCTGTTCGTTCGCCGTCGAGTAGTTGCCAGATGCATGCAGCATATTGAAGTACGGGCTGATCTGGAGCCAAAGATTCTCTATGATCTTCAAAAGATTGTCGGATTCTGCCGCGCGGTAGATGGTGAAATGGAAGGCGTGGTTGGCGCGCAAGTATGCCTTCACATCGCCCGCAGCATTTGCGTTCTCGAGCGCTTGAAGGTGTGGCTGGATTTCCGCCAGAACGTGGTCCTTGCGGCGCTCGGCGGCCCAGGCAGCGGCAATTGCCTCGATTTCGAACCGCACGTTTCTAAGATCCGTGAGGCGGGAACGGCTCAGTGGCGGAATGCCGATCGAGCGTCCTGAAACGACTGTCAGCGCATTGGCCGCGGTCAACCGACGCAACGCTTCGCGCACCGGCATCGGGCTGACCCCGAAGGCGTCGGCGAGGCTTTGCACGGTGACCATCTCCCCGGGCACGATGCTGCCGTCGAGGATGAGCTCAGTGACCTGCCGGAAGACGCGGTCCTGCAGTGTATCCCGTGACAGCGGCGCGATTTCTGCACCCTGCCGCCAAAAGGCTGTCATCGTCATCCGACCTTGCCTCGCCCCATTGGGCACCTGTCCTTGAGCGCAATGGCGCCGCCACAGCCTCCTGTCAAGCCTGCGGTCGCCTGCCTTTCATCATTGATCTTTGATCAAAAGATGATACGGTCGGCGCCATCGGATGGCAAGCGGACCCCGCTTGGGAGGCATCCGACATTCTCTGGGAGGAGTTTCTGATGGGTATCGTCTCGATAGCCCGGCGCATTGCGCTGATGGCGGGCCTTGTCGCGTCCGCAGCTTGCGCCGGTTCGGCGGCCGAGGCCGCCGACAAGTACAAGATTTACCTGAGCATGAGCTTCATCGGCAACGACTGGCAAGCCGAGGCGGCCAACATGGTCAAAGCGATGGCCGCTCACAAGAGCATGGCCGATAAGGTCGACCTGCAGGTCCAAGTCGCCGGCCCCAACGCACAGCGTCAGATTCAACAAATCAATGCCATGGTGCAGGCCGGCGCTAAAGCCATCGTCATCTTCCCGATCTCGCCGACGGCTCTCAATCAGGTCGTCAAGAATGCCTGCGACAAGGGCGTCAAGGTGTTCGCCTACGATGCCGAGATCACCGAGCCCTGCGCCTACAACATCCACATTGACCAGGAAGAGGCCGGCCGCGTCACCGCCGAATGGCTGGTCAAGAAACTCAGTGGTAAGGGCAATATCGTCATCTTAACCGGTGTGCCGGGCACCTCCGTCGATGACCAACGCACCAAGGCAGCCAAGGCGGTCTTTGCCAAGTACCCCAATATCAAGATCGTCGGCGAGGCGGTCGGCATGTGGAGCCAAGCGGTCGCCCGCACGGAACTGTCGAAGATCCTGGCCACTCGCAGCTGGGACGACGTCGACGGGCTGTGGCTGCAAGTCGGCTGTTTTACCGCAAACGCCATGCAGCTCGAAGCCGGCAAGAAGCCGAACGAATTAAAACCGTGCGCAGGAGAGGGCGCGAATGGCGGGCGCATCCAGATGCTGCCCCAGAACACGAAGGTCGAGGGTGCCTCGCCACCCTACGCGCCGCTCGGTGCGCCACGCATTTCATACGCTTCGCCGCCCTATTCGGGCGCTCTCGCGCTCAAACTGGCTGTCCAGGCGCTGGAAGGAAAGGACGTGCCGAAGCTGACCATCCTGCCGCTACCGGTCGTCACCAGCGAGACGGTCAAGCTATGCGAGGAGGGTACCTGGGAGGAAATGAAGGCCGGATGCAATGCCTTCAACCCGGCACTGGTCAGCAATCCCGGATGGTTCGCCTCAATCTTTTCGGAACAGACGCCGGAGATCGGCCTCAACGCCGCACTGGTCGGTCAGCCAGAAAACTGATGGTCGCCCAAAGCGCCGCGCGAGTTTCTCGTCGCGGCGCCTCTTCCACGCGCTGCCGCAGACAAGGCCCGATGACTACGCACACGGTGATCCCCGCTATCGAGGTCGACAGCATCGGCAAGGCATTTGGCCCTACCGTTGCGCTCAAAGATGTCTCCTTCGCTGTGCGGCCGGGCAGCGTGCACGCACTGCTTGGTGAGAACGGAGCCGGTAAGTCCACGCTCGTGAAGCTGCTGTCCGGCCTGATGCGCCCGAACAGCGGCCGCATACGAATCTTTGGCGAGGAGTGCCGGCTGTCGTCGCCGCGCGAGGCGCATGCCTCCGGTGTGCAGACAGCATTCCAGGAGATGACGCTGATTCGCGACCTCAGCGTCCTTGACAATATGCTTCTGCCCTACGCATCGATGGGCCCGACGGGGCTCGTCCGCCGCGTCGCCGCGCGCGCTGCGCTGCGCCGTCACGTCGATGAGCTCGGCTTCTCGGTCGATCTCGACGCGGAGGTAGCGAGCCTCGAGCTGGCTGTGCGCCAGAAGATCGAGATTGCCCGGGCCGTTTATCGCAAGCCGCGTATACTGCTGCTCGACGAGCCGACCTCGACGCTGGCTGGCCGTGACGTCGACTGGCTCGGCGCAATCATCGCCCGCCTGAAGGCCGCCGGTACCACTATCGTCTTCATTACTCATCGCATGCGCGAGGTTCGCGCGTTCTGCGATACGTTGACCATTCTGCGCAACGGCCGCCACATCACCACCGCGCCGGTCGGCGAGGTCAGCGACGCGCAGGTGATCGAGAGCATCATCGGCCGTTCCATCGAGCAGACTTTCCCCCCCAAGCCAGATGCCGGGCAGCCTTTCGGGTCGCCGGTGCTCGGTGTGCGCGATCTGAAGGTGGGGCACAAGCTTGACGGCGTCGGCTTCGACCTCCGCCGCGGCGAGATACTCGGCGTAGCCGGTCTGCAGGGGATGGGGCAACAGGACCTGTTCCTGGCTTGCTTTGGCATGGCAGAGATCGAGCGCGGTCAGGTGCTGGTAGATGGTCGGGCGGTTCGACTGAGTTCGCCAGCCGATGCGTTGCGGCCGAACATTGCCATCGGTCTGGTGCCGGAGGATCGTAAGACCGAAGGCCTCTTTCTCAATCTCTCGGGCCGCGAGAACGCCTCTCTCCCGGTGGTCGACCGCTTCACGCAGTTCGGGCTGATCGACGCTGCTGCCGAGGGCGTGGCGGTGGAGGCTGCGTTCCGCACAGTTGAGGTGGACCGTCGGGCCTTGTGGACCAGTGCCCGCTCCTTTTCCGGCGGCAACCAGCAGAAGATCGCCATCGCCAAGTGGCTGGTCGCCCAGAGCCGGATCCTGCTGCTGTTCGATCCGACGCGCGGCATCGACGTCGGCACAAAGCACGAACTCTATGTAATGATGCGCCATTACGTCGAGTCCGGCGGCTCCATCCTGTTCCACTCGACCGAGATTCCTGAACTGGTCCACCTCTGCGACCGCGTTCTCGTCCTCTATGACGGTCGTCTCGCGGCCGAGCTATCAGGTGAACGCATCACCGAACCTGACATCATGAGGCCAGCCCTTGGTCACGCTGCCGCGGAGATCGCCTGATGAGCCTCGTCTCGGCGCGCGGACGCAGCGCAACCGCTCCTCTCGCACGCTGGCTCGCGCGCAACCGCGGCGCGCTGATCGCCGCTATCGTATTCGCGCTCTCGCTTGGGGTGGTCGACTGGGTTGGTGCCGGGCCGCTGACCTATTTCGACGTCTCCTTCCTGTCCAGCGGCGGCGCCACCTCGGCGATTGCAGCAATGGGCCAGACGCTGGTCGTGCTGTCCGGTGGCTTTGACCTCTCAGCGGGCGCAGTGGTGTCGCTGGTCAATGTCGCGCTGGCCTCAAGCATGGATCCCATGGCGCCGGGTGCCAACATTGTCCTGTGGACGCTGGCCGGTATCGGCATCGGGATGACGGTCGGCGCCTTCAACGGCTTCTTTATTGCGTGGCTGCGCATGCAGCCGATCGTCGTCACTTTGTCGACCATGTTTATCCTGCAGGGCGTCACCCTGCTGGTAATGGACAAGCCGGGCGGCTTCGTCTCCCCAGACCTAGGCTCGTTTTACCTCGGCGACGCGCTGCCCAACCTGGTGCCGATGCCCCTGGCTGTGATCGGCGTCGTGCTGCTGATGTGGCTGTGGCTGAAGGGCACCCGCTTCGGCACCGCGCTGTACGCGGTTGGCAGTGATCCGGATTCAGCCGCCGCTGTCGGCGTCGGTGTCGTGATGGTGCGTTTCCTGGTCTACGTGATCGCCGGCGGTTGCTACGGTCTGGCCGGAGTGTTCATCAGCGCCCAGACCGGTAGCGGCGATCCGCTCGTCGGCAACCCGCTGCTCTTATCGATGTTCGCCGCCGTCGTGGTCGGCGGCACCCGGCTGGGCGGGGGGCAGGGCGGCCCGGCTGGCACCGTTTTCGGCGCCTACATCCTGATGATGGTCGTCAACATACTGCTGGTACTTAACGTCTCGGCCTACTATTCGACCATTGCCGAGGGCACCATCCTGATCCTCGCCGTGCTTGCCGGCTCAATCTCGCACGGCTCGGTGCTGGCGGTGAAGCTACGCGCCGCGCGTGCTCAGTTCGCCGCTTGGCGCGCCGGTATTCTACCGGCCCAGCTCGATCGCGCCGACCGGCGCATGCAGATCGCTCCGCGCACGCCGTCGCGCGCCGGTGCCGCACCTCCTTTGCACGTCCGCTATGCCGAAACCTTCCGCTACGCGTTACCAGCCTATATCTGTCTGGTGGCGATCGTCATCGCCACCCAGCTCTGGCTCGGCCACGCCATTCTCAATCCCGGCTACTGGAACTCGCTTCTGGTCCTGTCGTCCTTCCTCGCGGTGTTGGCGCTGGGGCAGGGCACGGTCATCCTCACCGGCGGCCTCGACCTCTCGGTGCCGTGGACCATTGGCCTCTGCGGCATCATTCTCGCCGGCACGGTCAACGGGTCCGATGCCGCGCTGGCCTACGCGCTGCCTGCGGTATTGGTGATGGCGCTGGCGATCGGCTTCGCCAACGGCGCCGGAATAGTCTATCTCGGCATCTCACCGATCGTCATGACGCTTGCCACCAACGGCATTCTGCAGGGCTTTGCGCTGCTCTATTCGCAGGGTACACCGGCCGGCTTTTCCTCGCCAATGCTGCGCTGGTTCATGACCGGGCGCCTCGCCGGCGTCACCCCAGTGGTGCCGTTCATGCTCGCCTTCGTTGCCGTCGCGGTGTTGGTGCTCGGGCGCACGCCCTTCGGACGCCGCGTTTACGGCATTGGCAACGGCGTCCGCGCCGCGCAGCTCTCCGGCATTCGCGTCGAGCGCACGCTGATCCTGGTCTATATGCTGTCGTCGCTGTGCGCGGCCGTGGTAGGCGTCATGCTGACCGGCTTCTCCGGCCAGGCCAGCCTCGGCATGGGCGACGACTACCTGCTGCCATCCATCGCAGTGGTGGTTGTCGGCGGCACGCTGATCACTGGGGGGCGCGGCCATTACTTGGGCATGCTCGGCGGCGTGCTTCTGCTCACCGCGCTGCAGATGCTGCTTGCCGGCACCACGCTGCCTTATGCCACCCGCGCGATCCTATACGGCCTTGTCGTGCTCGGTGCCGTCATGGCCCTGCGCGAGCGGCGCGTCCAATAGAGGGAACGACGAAGGGAATGACATCATGAGATCGAGAGCGCCGCGTTCGGCCGATGACTATCTCTCCGGCCTCGCCGGCCAACGCGTGCTGGTCACCGCCGGCGCCGGCGGAATCGGCCTGGCCATCGCAGAGACGCTTGGCCGGCTCGGCGCCCGCCTGGTCGTCTGCGACGTGTCCGACGCCGCGCTGGCCGCGGTCGGCAACACCGTCGCGGTTGAAGCGGCGGTCAAGGCGGATGTCTCCAGCGAGGCTGACGTTGACCGGCTGTTCGAGAAGGTGACCGAGACACTCAGGGGGCTCGATGCGCTGATCAACAATGCTGGAATCGCTGGTCCAACCGGGGGCGTCGACGAAATCGCTCCCGAAGACTGGCGCCGCTGTATCGACGTCTGCCTGACGGGCCAATTCCTGTGTGCGCGGCGCGCCGTGCCGATGCTCAAGGCCGCCGGAGGAGGTTCCATCGTCTCCATGTCCTCGGCCGCGGGCCGCCACGGCTACGCCTTCCGCACCCCATATTCGGCCGCCAAGTTTGGTGTCGTCGGCTTTACCCAAAGCCTCGCCAAGGAACTCGGACCGAGTGGTATCCGCGTGAATGCAATCCTGCCCGGCATCATCGAAGGGCCGCGAATCGAGAGCGTCATCTCGGCGCGCGCCCAGCAGCTTGGCATCACTTACGAGGAGATGACCGGCCGTTACCTGCAAAACATCTCGCTGCGGCGGATGACCAGCCCCTATGATGTGGCGTCCATGGTCGCGTTTCTGCTCTCGGACGCGGGGTTGAACATCTCGGGTCAGTCGCTTGGCGTGGATGGAAATGTCGAGACCCTGTAGCTCCAGCATAAGAAAAAAATCCAATCCTGTCCTCACAATGTCCGGAGAATAGCATGACTACGGTAGCCATTGTCGGCAGCGGTTTCATTGGGCGAGGTTGGGCGATCAGCTTTGCTCGCTCGGGCCATGCGGTGCGCATGTGGGACCATCTCCCCGAAGCAGCCGAAGGTGCCCGCAATTACATCGCTGGCGTGCTCGGTGACCTCGCGGCGAACGACCTTCTGCGCGGCCAAGTGCCCGACGAGGTGCTTGCCCGCATAACGATCGTAAATGAACTCGCCGAGGCGGTCCGCGACGCGGTGCATATCCAGGAGAACACCCCTGAGAAACGCGAAATAAAGCGCGAGATTTTCACGCGCATTGATGCCGTCGCCGATCCCGGTGCCGTCATCGCAAGTTCGACGTCGGCTCTCCTTCCCTCGACCTTCACCGATCATCTTGCAGGTCGCCACCGCTGCCTGGTCGTACATCCGATAAACCCGCCATACCTCGTGCCGGCGGCGGAAGTGGTGCCGGCGCCGTGGACCTCCCGCGAGACCGTCGACAAGACCCGCGCCTTTCTGGTTTCGGCGGGCCACGCACCACTCGTCATGACAAAGGAGCTCGACGGTTTCATCATGAACCGGATGCAAGGCGCGCTACTCGAGGAGGCGTTCCGGCTGGTTGCGGGCGGCTATGCGAGCGTCGAGGACGTGGACGTCGGCATCAGGGATGGGCTGGCCCTCCGCTGGTCGTTCATGGGGCCATTCGAGACGATCGACCTCAATGCACCGGGCGGCGTGCGTGACTATGTCGAGCGGTACCAGTCGATCTATTCGAACATCTTTCCGCAGATGCGGCATCGGGTGGATTGGGCTGGCCAGGTCCTCCAGACGGTGGAGAGCGAACGCCGCCGCCGACTGCCCCAAGAGGGATTGCTGGACCGCCAGGTCTGGCGTGACCGTCGCCTCATGGCGCTGGCGGCGCACAAGAAGAAGGCGGATGAGGAGTTCGGCCAATGACGCAAGCAGGCGCCACCACGACACGCAAATCAACCGGCCCGCAAATGACGGGCAAAGTCATCATCACCTGCGCTGTGACGGGGGCGATACACACCCCGACCATGTCGCCCTATCTCCCGATCACGCCGGACGAGATCGCATCCGAGGCGATCGCGGCAGCCGAGGCGGGCGCTGCGATCCTTCATTTGCATGCGCGCGATCCTGAGACTGGCAAGCCCGACCAGACGCCGGAAGCCTTTGCGCGCTTCCTGCCCCGGATCAAGCAGGGCACGGAAGCGGCGATAAACATCACTACCGGCGGCAGTCCCTACATGAAAGTAGAGGAGCGAGTCAGGCCAGCTGCCCAGTTCAAGCCCGAGGTCGCCTCGCTCAACATGGGCTCGATCAACTTCGGCCTCTATCACCTTGTCGACAAGTACAAGACCTTCAAGTTCGACTGGGAAAAGCAACATCTGGAGGCTACCAGGGACCTAGTCTTCCGCAATTCCTTCAAGGACATCGAGTACATCCTTTCGACCTGCTACGACAACGGCACCCGCTTCGAATTCGAATGCTACGACATTGCGCATCTCTACAATCTGTCGCATTTCGCCGACCGCGGTTTGGTCAAACCACCCTTCTTCGTCCAGTCGGTGTTCGGGCTGCTTGGCGGCATCGGAACACACCCTGAGGATGTCGCCCACATGAAGCGCACCGCCGACCGTCTGTTCGGCGGCCAATTCCGCTGGTCGGTGCTCGGCGCGGGTGCCAGCCAGCTGCGCATCGCGGCCCAGGCGGCTGCCCTGGGCGGCAACATCCGCGTCGGTCTTGAGGACAGCCTGTGGGCCGGCCGCGGCAAGCTCGCCAAGTCGAATGCCGAGCAGGTTCAACTCGCTCGTAAGATCATCGAGGGCTTGGGCATGGAAGTTGCAACGCCCGACGATGCACGCGAGATCCTGTCGCTGAAAGGCGGCGACAAGGTTGCCTTCTAAGGATCTCGCCATGCTGAGGATCGAAGTGCTCTCCGACAGGCCAGATCAACTCGGCGAAGGACCGTTATGGGATGTGCGCGAGCAGCGGCTCTACTGGATCGATTCCTACAGACCCTCGATCCATTCCTCAGATTGCGCGGGTGGCGATCGCAAGAGTTGGAGCGTGCCGGAACCGATCGGCTCGATGGCTCTGCGTGAGCAGGGGGGCGCGATCTTGTCGCTTCGCGACGGCTTCTACACCTTCGACTTCGACACTGGCCGCGCGGAGCGTATCGTCGAGACGCAACCAGGCGAACTGCGCCCGCGGATGAATGACGGAAAGGTCGACCGGCAGGGACGCTTCGTCGCCGGATCCATGGACTTCGAGGAACGCGAGCCCGTCGGAAAGCTGTTCCGGCTGAATCATGACCTGTCGCTCAGCACGCTCGATGCCGGCATCATCTGTTCCAACGGACCCTGCTGGAGTCCGGACGGCGGCACGTTCTATTTTGCCGATACGGGCAAGCGGGTCATCTGGGCATACGCATACGATGTCGTGACTGGCAACGTACGCTCTCGGCGTGTCTTTACCAGCTTCGAGAACCTACGAGGTCTGCCGGATGGCGCGACGGTCGATTCCGAGGGTTACCTCTGGAGCACGGAAGTCTATTCAGGACGCCTTATCCGGTTCGATCCAAGCGGGGTAGTTGACCGCATCATCGGTCTGCCTGTCCAATCGACGACGAGCGTCATCTTCGGCGGCCCCGATCTCGACATCGCCTATGTGACCTCGATGGCCAGGCCCTTCCAGTACCAATATCATCGCGAGCGCGAGGCGGGGTTCGTCTTCGCAATCCATGGCGTGGGCGTTCGAGGCATTGAGGAACCGCGGTTCAAGGGTTGACGGTTCGCAGGACGAATGGAGGATGTGCCATGAAGATCGACGTCGTCGTTGACGTTAAGACAACCCTTGGCGAGGGGCCGCTTTGGGATGTTGGGCAACAGCGCCTTTACTGGATCGATTCCTTCGACGGGCGGGTGTTCCGCGCCACGCATGATGGCCGCGAGATCCGCTCTTGGGACGTGCCTATGAAGATCGGTTCCATGGCGCTGCGCAAGGATGGGGATGGAGCGATCGTCAGCCTCGCGCGCGGCTTTCATCTCCTCGATTTCAAGACGGGCGATGTCGAACTGATCCACGATCCGGAACCAGACAAGCCATCCAACCGCATCAATGACGGCAAAGTCGACAAGCGCGGCCGCTTCGTGGCCGGCTCGATGGACACCATGGAAAATGGGCCCAACGGCGCGCTGTATCGCGTCGATCCTGATCTCAGCGTGCACAAGCTCGACGACGGCATCATCGTGTCCAACGGCCCCTGTTGGAGCCCTGATGGAAGCGTCTTCTATTTTGCCGATTCCTGGTCGGGCGAAATCTGGGCCTATGACTACGATCTTGAAACCGGAAACGTCTTCAACCGGCGCACCTTCGCCAAAGTCGACATCGCTAGAGGCGGCGCCGCCGATGGCTCAACCGTGGACGAGGAAGGCTGCCTCTGGAACGCGCAGGTCTACGACGCGAAAATAGTTCGCTACCGGCCGGACGGTACCGTCGACCGGGTCATCGACATGCCGGTCAAGAAAGTCACTTCAGTGATGTTCGGAGGCCCGAACCTCGACATCCTCTACGTGACTTCGATGGCAAAACCTCCGCTGCCACGTTTTCCAGGCGACGGCGTCTTGCGCGGCAGTCTTTTCGCCATCAGCGGCCTCGGCGTTCGCGGCATTCCCGAGCCGCGCTTCGGCGGCTGAACAGCCACTTCCATAGATCGCATCCGAAGTCGCGCCAAGCCGCGTCGCGAGGCAATGGGCAGAGGTGCAACTTGGTACTCGCAGAGAGGAGACTTTCCTTGCCTCGATTCAAGAATGTCCACAAAGCGACAATGAAGTCGATGACCGGCTTTCGGGATTTTCGTACGACCGCCAACGCTTGAGCTCTTCAGTCGTTGGAATGACGCCTCCCCAGACTGGCCGGTTCCGATATCAGACTGTCCGCTATCAACCGCAAAGAGCCACGACTGCTTTGCGCCCACATCAGGAATTGAACTTCATCTAAGTTGTTGTTTTATTGAAAAAAGAATGATGGCTGGGGAACCTGGATTCGAACCAGGACTAACGGAGTCAGAGTCCGTGGGTCTACCGTTAACCTATTCCCCAAAAAGCCTCTGATTTCAAGGCTTTGGCCGAACGAGCGAAAAGCGGTTAGACACTTTTCTTGCGGGAGTTAGACAAAACCCGTTCTCGTTTCGAGCCGGCTTGTATCACATTCGCCATGTCGATCAAGACCCCTGATACGTCCGCGCTCGAAGAATAATGCTCGGCCATCTCGATCGTCTCCTGGCCGAGGAAATTCTTGATGTCCTCGAGCCGATAGCCTTGTTCGCGCAGGTCGGTAGCAACTGAGTGGCGAAGGCCGTGCATGGTAAGGCCCTTGCCGGCGAGTCCGCGGGCACCGCAATCGTCGAAGAATTTCCCGATCGATGCGGAAAAGCCCATCTCGGTCCAGGGTTTCTTGTGCGAATTGAGGCAGAGCATCGTGACGTCGATCTCTGAAACCGGCCATGCCTCCAGCGCCTCGTCCAGGATCTTGCGCAACTCGCCCAAGGCCGGCAGCTTCATGATCTTGCCGTTCTTCGAGGCGCGGAAAGAGATATAGCCGTCCCGATAAGCCATGCGGGGCAGGCGCAGAATATCGCCGCGCCGCATGCCCAGGAAGCGCGCAAGGGCGATCGGGACTTTGTAGTGGAGTGGTGCGGCAGCCAGCACGTTGACCCGCTCCATCTTCGTCCATGGGCGATTCTCTTTGCGCCTGTCCTTTGCGATCTTCGCCTTTTCCAACTCGAGGCAGGGGTTGGATGTCACCAACCCATACTCCTTGCCGTGTTTGAAGGCGGAAGAGAGCATAGCCATCATGTGGTTGGTGAACGCGCCGCGACGCTTCTTGACGGTCTTGTCGCGCAGCTTCGCCATGAATGCGGTATCGATCAAAGCCAAGGGCGTGCCCGAGATCGGCTTCAAATGATCCATGTAGTGCTGGTAGTCGGACCTGGTGCGCGGAGCGAGATCGGTGAATTTGGGCGATTTCTTGTAGCTTTCGAGCAGCGCGCCGAGCGTGCCGGATTGCGCAGCCTTTGGAGCATGCAGCTTGTCTAGACGGTCGACCTCCGCAGCCAAAGCTTGGCCGGTCAGCTTCGGATCTATGGGCGTGCCGCTCTTGCGGTGATAGACGCGCTCGATGCCGAGCCGGTCCTTGTATCGTTTGAGCCCTGTGATTTTAACTCTCATCGAGCAACCCCAGCCATTCGTCTCCAGTTGCCGGCTCCGATTGGTTCCGGCTGTCCAGCCACCTGTCAAGCGCACGCACGTCGTACCGCACCAGGCTGCCTATCCTGGTCGGCGTAACCCGCACATGCGTCTTCAACCATTCCACCGACTTGCCGCCGCAATATTCGGCAGCCTCGGCCGGCGAGAGCATTCGTTTGGACGGCAAAGGCACTGCGCGCTGCCCTCGTTCAACCGGCTCGCGCGGCAATGCCGAGATAGCGCTGCAGGCGGTCGATGAAGGCGAGCTCCGCCTTCATCGCGCCCCACGGCACTATTGCCCCGACCAGCTTTGGTGGAGGGAGCGAGACGCGCGGCAGGCATGCGCTGCGCGAACTGGCGCCGAACAGAGCAGTGGCCTCCGCGATCAGCATGCGATCGTCCATCTCGCGGATCTGCCGAGCGTATTGAGGCACCGCATTGACATCGGGCAGCCCAGCGGCCTGATAAATCGCTACGTCGATGCTGCGCTTGACCGAGGCGAGCGCCCGGTGCGCCAGCCGGTCGACGAACGCCGCACTTTCCAGTCCCGCCTCTTCTGCCAGCCGGCCAATGTGATGCTGGATCAGGTCCACCGCAGGCCTGGTTATGTCGCCCAGCGCGTATTCATGCCCATCATGCAGGAGGAAATAGCCCGCGGCGACGCCGTCGCCGGTCTCCCGGTAGAGCGCATCAGCACCCATCACGGAATGTTGGGCCACCGAGTAGGCGGGGCAACGGTAGAGCCCGTTGAACCGCGCCAGCTTGGACAGCGTGTTGGCCATGTCGGCTAAGCTGATATCGGATGATTTGGGATCGACCAGGTCGAAAGCGGATCCGTCGGGCTTGAAGGTAGGGATCACCGTTGCTTTGCGGTCGCGGCTTGTTTGCTCCTGCATCATTGCGTCACCCGCGGCATGGTGGCTTCCACCGCATGCAGGACGCTGGTCCGGATAGCGGGGAAGATGGGGAGGGACTCCAGATAGCTCGACAGCACCGCCATGCAGCGTTCCCGCTGACCGGGCCAGGGGTCAAGCAGGAGGGCGCCCCTGGCGGCACAATATTCGCCCCAGGCTTGGATCAGTCCTCGAGTGGGTTCCGCGTTTGCCGGGAGCGGCAGGCGGTTGGGCGCAGCATGCCTGGCCTTCTCGATCATGTCCTCGGCCAGATCGGGACGAATGGACAGTTGCTTGGTGCTGGTGAGCACCGCCAGCCTTGCCGCATTGTCGCGGAATTCGACTATTTCGGAGCTGGTAAAACCCGCCCGGATGAGGTCTTCGGGCTTTACCCCGCCGCTGACAGCGTAGAGGTCTCGCATGGCCTCCGACATTTCGAGGCAACGCGGATGCGTTTCGACAAATGCATCCGGGAAGGGCGGACGGCTGTGTGACGACGGTCTGATGAATTGCTGCAATGTCGGTCTCCTTTGGGCGTGTTAGAAGGCGCCCAGCGTGACAGCGGCGCAGAACAGAAAGGCGGCGAAAAAGGCAGCGCGTGGCAGCCTGTTCGCGAGCGCTCCGGCCCTGTGATAGCTTGCCGAACGCGAGGCAGGGGGCAGGGGGACTGAGTGAGAAAATTGGTGTGTGCTGCGATTTTCTGGGTCGCCGTTGCGGGGCAGGCGCTCGCCTACAGCGACAAGCAGATGGCCGTGATGTCCCATCTCGGGCAGGCGATCGCCGGCACGAAGATCTGTTCGGCCCTGGAGATCAGCGCAGGCGAGGTGGCCGTGATGCTTGCCGCCTATAAGGTCGATCTCGGCGATCCCACCGTCGCGGCGGTCATCCGAAGCAAGGTCGACGAGACCGTCAGCGCTTGGGCCGGCAAGGGAGAGGACTTGGCATGTGCAGGCGCGCTTATGCTCTATGGCCCGAACGGTTCCAACGTGCCAGGGTTGCTGCGCATCAAGGGCTGATTTCATCTGCCTACTCCTGCGCCTATGGTAGGTAACGCCTACCTACTTTGTCAAGCGCGGTAGGTTGGCGTTGCTGCTGCGCCCCTGTGGAATGAGGGGCAGCCAAGAGCGGGTTTGTACTTGTTTTGTTCTCAACCCTGAGTCACACTGTCGCGGCACAGGAGGCAGTGTTGCTGACGTATTTTGTTGTCCAGAGTTTCATCTTCACGCCGAGGGGAGCCGTCACCGCCGGAAAGGCGGTGGAGGTGCAAGATGCCGAGCACGCTTTGCGACTGGCCGAGAAACTGGCGGGTTGCTCGGCCGGCGTTGTGGCTTTCAGCCGGACCGGCGAACCCTTAAGCGGGGAGTTCGATGACGCCGTTATTCTCTATGCGAACGGAATCGTTCCGGTGCTCGAGGCTGAATTGGCGATGGCCTGTTGAAGCATTTTGCGCCGCTATTTACTCGTTGTCGCCGAAGGTCCGATTTCCTCGAAGCAGACATCTGCATCGGCTATGAAAATGCCAAAGATCATGGGCAGTAGGTCTGATAGGTGCCAAGGGAACTCTGTGATTCCATCCCAGTTATGGAGAAGGATGTCTGGGGATCTTAACGTGTTGTTCACCAATCCTATAAAGGTCTCTGAAGAGAATAGATATACGATCTTGCTAATGTGTATTTCGCATGGTCACGTTGCCGCATAATCCGACCTGACATTTGAACTTATAGGTGCTCAGTAATTCATCGGGGGGGTACTCAGATGACGGATGCAGTCCCTGTTTACGTGTTCTATCGGCACCAAGTGAGCACGACTGACCGCTTCCAGGCAGCTGGATTATCGTCATGACTTCAACGATCGAGCTTCAGGTCAGCGCCAAGAAGTTCACCGACCAGGTGCTCCAGACGCTGCTCGCGACACCGCGCCCGCTCCCCGACCCCTACCTCGGCATGCAGCTACAGCGGGTACGCTACCGCGGCGCGAGCCTCCGCCGCGACGTGATCACGTCCTACCAATTATTGCACGTCAACTCCGGGCACGACCAAGGTCCCGGCTACAACGAAATCAAAGCTCGGCAGACGCAGTTGGCTATCGACGTTACCGTCGAGATAACGGCCGAGGCCAACATCGCAGCGCAGCCGAACCGTCTCGCGACTCCCGACCTGACCGTTGGCGGCACGCTCATCTTCGACCTCGAGGTCAAGCAGTCCTCAATCGGCGTGCTGGCGCTCGAGACGAGATTCCGAGACCTCGAGGTCGGCATCGCGTTCCCGTCGATCGCGGGCGTCGTCGACCCGAAGCAATGGGCGATGGACAAGCTAAAAGCGCTTCTCAACCTGAAGCCTGTCAAGTTGGACCTCTCGGACACGCTCGCCAAGGGCCTGCAGTTCTGGAACCAGGGGATCGCCCTCGACGCGACGGGCAGCGCGCTGGTCATCCGTGCCGAGGTGGCCAACGACGGCAACCCCTATCGCTGGACCGACTTCTACAACGGCGCGATCACCGAGAGACTCAGTGGCGCTGACTGGGCCGTTGTCGCACTCCCGCAGGACCTGAGCCTCACGATCCAGACGCAGATCTGGGGGCGGCTCACGCAGGCGCTCGGCCAATACCGGGTGCGGACTGTCGATGTACAGTATTCCGGCCACGGCGACCGCGCCTCCTTCACGATCACGCCGTATCTTAATGTGTGGGAGGACGGCGCCGAGGTGCTTGGCAACGTCGTCTCCGCCTCGTTCGGTGTCTCGGTCGGATACGAGGCCGGCAACGTAGTAGTCGAAATCGACGCCTCCGCGGCCGACGACCTTGCCGACGGGATTCGTGCCGTGATCGCTGGCCTCGTCGCAGCGTTCGTCCCGCTCGTCGGCTGGTTGGCGGCAATCGTGCTCAACGAGGTGCTCGGCGTGTTGCTCGACGAGGTGTCCCACACCATCGCCGAGATCGCCTCCGGGATCGACGGTCTCCCGGAGGGTACGACGGTCGAGGAAATCGAACGATTTAAGTACCGCGCCCGCATTCCGTTCACAGCACCGAGGGCCCTCCCTGGCGCGATTACGACCTTCTCGGCCGATGCCGCAGCGGTGACAGTCGGCGGCACATGGAGCGTGACTAATCTAAGCCCCGGCGAGTTGAAGGTGACGGCGTCGCGGTTTGCACGAAATGCTCCATTCGTGTCGTGCGGCGTGCTGGGCTACTCCACGCTCAAGGCATTCGACGACGACCCAGCCGGCTCGATCAGCATGCATGCCGAGGCTGAACTGACGTCGACCGGCACGGCACCCGTAGCGGTCGACAGAGTCATTCCCGTGCGTATGCCCGCCACGGATGGCAGCACCGGGCTCACCTTTGTCCCCGGCGATAGCGCGCTGCCCTCGAAGCTCGAGCTCGACGGGCCAGGCTCGCTACAGCTCGCCGAACCGATCGTGGTCGAGGTCCGTACCAGCATCGGCGTGGTGCGGCTGAAGTTCGACCAGGTCGCCAGCACGGTGATCACCGTGCAGGAATTGAAGCGGCTGCGATCGCAGATCAAGGCGAACCTGGCCTACTGCGACGCCGAGGAGCTACCGATCTGGTGGCTCAAGAAGCACGATCTGATTACGGGAGGCCCCGACCTCACACCCGAGGAGATTAAGGCGAAGCTTCAGGAGGAGACCGTCACCACCATCCCCGCCTTCAACTAATCGCTCCTGGTGCGGGCGCTGTTCCGTCTCGCACTCTGCTGAGCACATGATACGGATCGGTCCCTTTTCCTTCGCTGCAACCGTCTCTCGCCGCTTTCGAAAGGCGGCCACGCCGCCTTGAACGCGTGAAAGAACAGTCGGAACGAAACGGCTCCTGCTACCGCTGCACCGCGCCGGGTGATAGCGACCTATACAATGGTGCAACCTGCAGAACGGCCATCTATCGCAAATCTCGGCCGAACCTGCCAGGAGAGAAGTAGCCGAACGATGCCGCTGATATGGCGCGCGTGACCGCTTCAAATTTCAGCTGACAGGCCACCGCGGGTTGACATTCTGGGTTCGCTCGCCATGCTGCAATGCAGCATGAAGAGAAGCCTTACCGAGTCATCGCGCATCGAATGCGGAGGGGTTGGGAGGTCCACGACCAGGGTCCGATCGGCGAATTGCCGTCTCGACCCTGGCCTTAACGAAAAACGCCGGGGCAATTCCCGGCGTTGTCAGTTGCAACAGTTCTAACGGCTTAAAACTTGAGGCCGATGCCGACGCGGAAGTCGTGTGTCTGGGCGGTGTGCTGGAGCACGCAACCGCCGCCGCAATATTCGAAGGTCTTCTTTCCGAAGAACGAGAAATCGTACTCGCCACGAAGGAACACGTTGTGGGTCAGCGGCACGTCAACGCCGGCGCCGACAATCCCACCGACTGCCGTTCCGTTTCGTTCCGCAAAGCCGATCGCATTGGTCTTCAACTGAGACGCGGTGACACCCGCCGTCAGGTAGGGGAGGACTCCGCCCATCTCCACGCCGACCCGGCCTTTGACCGAACCGAACAGGCCGAGCGACTCGTCGACATCACCAGGGCCGGGCACGTCATGGAAGTGGCCCTTCTTGAAACGGTAGCCGAGTTCGCCTTCGACGCCGTAGACGATGTTGCCCGACTGGAAATTGTAGCCGGCGAATCCGCCGATCGTGGGCGAGCCCACATTGTGCGTCACATCGGCGCCGATGTTGGGCTCGCGGATCTTGTAATGCTCGAGGGTGCCAGCACCGAAGGCGCCAGCATAGAATCCCTGCCAGGTCCACTCGGTTGTCGGAGCCGCTTCCAGGACGTCGGCCGCCATGACCGGCCCGCACAGGCCGAGGGCAAAGGCAGAAGTAAGCAAAAGCGATTTCATGTTTTCCCCGCACACAATCTTACGTTGACTCGCAATCTGCCACAGAGGGCGCGGGATTGCTGTTGCGAAAACATCACAGACGCCGCCGTTCTGCGCGCTGGCCACTGGATCGATATCGACGGGCTTTTGCGCTGACTGAAATCCGGAATGTCAGGTCTTCGGAGGCCCGCAACGCCCTTTCAGCACGGCGATCTCGGTCTCGTGGTCGCCGCCGGACATCGACGCGACCGGCACGCCGATAAGGAAGACGCCAAGCGCGTCGCCGTTTGCAGCCTTGTTCTGCTGGTTTGTCAGAGTCGCCAGGCGCTCTTTGTCGGCTTGCGTGCAGGGACCAGCATTCGGCACGCCTGCTATTTTGTCCGGTGGTGTCGCGCAGCCTGCAATGCAAACGAAAGCAGCGACGGTTAAAACAAACCGCTTCATAGTCCCCCCAAAATCCCAAACCCGCCCCTAACGTTGCTTACCCTGGCACGGATGGCAAGCGGCCAAATTCGGATTCGACAACAAATTTCAAATGGAGCATTATGCCAGACGGTGTCGGGGGATGCCTCTGTGGATTTGCGATCGTATTTTGCCGTAGCGACTGCGGTGCTTTTGTCGGGCTGTGCTGCCGATTATTTGAACAGTTACGACACGATGACGCTTGCGTCCGGCGACGCAAACAACACCAATTCGCTTCTGCAAACGGTCGATCCGTTCAATCCGAACAGCAACAACACGCATATCGAAGGCGACGGGCAACGCAGCGTGGCCGTGATCCAGCGCTATCGCTCGCCCGCATCGGACGGAGGCGGCTACACGGGCAATTGTCCGACCGATGAAAACAGGGCGGCAGATGGATCGCGCTGCGGCGGCCGCTCAGCCGAAAGCCGCCCGGGCGGCGCGCCATGATCGGCATAGACAAATCGCGATACAACAATCGCTCTTAAACTATTGGTCGGGGGTTCGAGTCCCTCAGGCGGCACCACTCGCCAGCGTGGTCCAATTTGGCGCGCCCTTTTGCGGTAACAAAGCATTGGCAATAGCAAAATCATGTGTCGCGCAAAAGTGTCTCGAACAGCGCTTCGCTCCTATTCCGCAAACCCTTTATTGTCGAGCGCGTGGCCGAGCACGTGTGCCTCGGATGGTGTTTGCGGAACCGATCCGCTTAATCCAAGGTTCTGATATGACGCCATCGCAAGGTTGCGCTCGAGGCGCATCTACTCGCCCACGGAACGACCGTCTAAACGCCTGTTTTCGCGAGCATCGCGCCGTTCAGCGCGACTGCCAACCCTTCACTGCTCCACTGGATCGCGATCTTGTTCGTCTCGCCCGGCACGATATCTGTCATATCAAAATCCAGTATGTGATGGCCGCTTTCTTCATGCCAGAATTCTATTCGAGACCTGTCAAAGAAATCTTGCCAAATATTTAATTGTCTGAATCCGTCACTTGAAACGTAACTTACCATATACCTCCCAGTCTGCTTTTCCATCTCCTTATATATGCCGAAGTTGAAGCGCATCATTCCCTGTTTTGTTAACTCAAATTCGTTCTTATCTTCGCCCATAATCCGCGCAACAGGCCTCGAACCGAGCAATCGGAAGCCATCTGGTAATTTAGCCTCCGCACTATAATTTGGTATGACATAGTGAAAAGATATTATGGGGTCGCTACCGCTTTCTCGATGCTTATCGAGAAAACGACCTGTTATCACAATCGCGCATATGTGCTTCCTCCTGTTTAAATCCTCCGCAAGGGCATCCCGACAGGCATCAAGTGCATTTTGAAAATGCTGTGCATTCCGATAGGGAACTTGAAAATGGACCACCCCAGGATAATCCGAAGGAAGTTGGTCTCTGGCTTTCTTAAATAACGCTTTCAGACGATCCAATTGATTTAAGCTTGAGAAAGCCCGCATCTTGGCCATCCAGACCTTTGAGGCATATTGTGAATTGTGTTCAGCGCCGTACACCATGCTACACTCAGGGTCACTTTTAAAATTTATCGGAAGCGGCACAAACTCGCCGTCTTCCATCAGCTGACGCTTACTCACAAAATAGCCATCTCTATAGATTTGAAAGTCACGAATTTGGTTGTCTATAATTCCAACTGCGTCGTCAATCAGGCAGACGGCGTCTCGCGACTCTATTGCCCTATGCGCGATTATTTCGATCTCTAAGCTTTTTTTTGCCTTCTCAAGTTTACGGACTATAGCCTCTCTTATTCTGACCCATGTCCGCTCCTCTATTCGGACGTCATCCAAGAGGCTCTTGCATTCGAGATAGACCCTTCCGGCGCCTCTGAGGTCCGAAACCAAATCAGGCTGCTTGTCTTGCCCTGTCGGAACAAACGAAATCGGCAATTTCAGTTCGTTAGCGTACATTTGAAACACGAAGGCTTCAAAAGCAGCCGAGAAATATTCGTCGTCGCCTCGAAGGCGACTGAGGAGTTTTCCAAACTCCGGGTCACGCGCCGCTGCGACAAGCGCGAAGCGCATATCGAGCAAAAAAAATGCTTGCTCGGACAGCTGTATCGAGCCTGCCTCTACCGATCCTTGGAGGTCATGCCAAGCTGCAGCGAAGGGATGAGCGCGTGCAAGGCGCTCGAAATATTGCGGAAGCCCATTGGCTGATGCGAGGTCGTCGTAACCGCGATTAAGTTGTGTAAAAATTTCATCCGGTATGAGCTTCTTTAGCGCTGCAGCGTGCTCGCCAATGTTGCTACCGGTGAGCCTGTTCGGCGGGACGCTACCGTCGTCTGCAGCCACTTTCGATCCTCGCTGATAGGAGCTTCCAAGTCTACGACATCGTTGAACACTAGCAGTGAAAATCTGACGCTTGCTACCCTGGCAAAGGACCGGATCGGGTGGTGAGCTGGATGTGGTTCTAGCGTGCGGCTTGATAGCGGGCTAGCCTGGCGTTCGATGTATGGCTCGCTTTTTATCTGATCTGGACAAAGCACGTTAAATAGGAATGAGCCGAACCCTAGAAAGCACAGTCCAAAATATATAAAGTATATATTATTCGCATAGAAGCCGGTGCCTTCACCATTTGATCCTTCTGACCCACCGATGTCATTTATGAACTTTGAGCTGAAACGAAATAAGTTGTGAACGTTTTCGTTAAATAAAATGATCGTCCCTATCAGCGGTATCAACACCGTTAGTCTTACCGCTCTGGACCTTCCAATGATCGCCAGCTGCGACCACAGGAACCGAGGCGAAGATGCTTCGGCAAGCTCCTTTCTACAAAGCGGATCATTAAACAACCTTGGGATGGCGCGACATCCTCGTAGAATTGACCGTACTAGCATTTCAACGCTATGCCTCCCGGCTTTTCAGGTGCACTCAGCAAGAGACTCTGACTGCCGAATCCTGCGGATTGCATGGAATTATCTTATACTGCGGTTGTGCTCAAAGGTGATTCGCGGCGATGATTGCAGAAAAAATTCAGGGCGTCCTCGATAAGGAAAAGCCGTGGTTCGACTTGGCTCGAATGACTCTTACGGCCTTAGGGTTTTCAATCGCGACCGCTGTCGGTATTCGGTTTGTGTTTCAGCGACACGGGTCATCGTATTGGGAAATTGCACTGTATATTTTTTATCTTGTCGGACCCGTATTTTTTTCAATTTTCCTAATTATAAGGATGATTGTTGTTCTGGAGGGTATCGTCCAAGTAGCCTTTCCTCGCGTCGATACCAATGAACGTCCAATGTATTCCCGTATCTTTTGGGCTATATTAATGTCGTTCGTTACATGGTCGGGGAGCGGCCTTATCTACATGATCGCTGGCGCTTTGCCCCATCCGTGATTATGTGCGTCCTAATTTGATATGGGGAGACCGAGATGAAGCGGGCCAGCAAAGCGGTGCTAGTGGTGATGCTAGCTCTCACTGTCGTTGCGATCGCTTTCGCCGTCTGGGGTGTGATCAGTGGCGATCCTCGAACGTCGAGATTTTTCCAAACGGCATCCACATTCGCCGCGATCGTAGCGGCCGTTCAGCTGGACGTTGCGGGGGTCTTCGGAAGGCTCTTTGATGAGTACTCCGACGCGACGAAATACCCCTTCGGACCGCCGTCGCATATCACTCGTGAGATAATCGATCATCCGGACTGGATGCTTTTTGGCGGTTTCCGAGAGATACTTTTTTACGACACGCGTTTCGCATTCTGGATCGCGGTCCTAAGCTTCGTATTGTCGCTGATTGGCATTTGGGTGTGAACAGAAGATGCCCCTCACGATGCGCCTTGCCGACCAGTCGCCGCTTTGTCGCTCTGGTCATTTAAACCCGTGCTTGCACCCCCAAACAATTAGTGGCCATCCTTGATTTCATTGCGATTTGGCCGTGCCGGCTTCAATTCGGGTATTTGGTACTCAGGCAGCAACTCGCCTCGGTTCACCGAGCGTTGTACTTCCCCACAACCCGATGGCAAATCGGCCAGTCGACACGGCTTTCGGCAAACGTCTTCGCTGGCCGGTACTGCTCCAGCGTCCACTCACGATCGTTCATGCCGACGAGGCGCTTTATGATGGCTTCCTCGTCGCCGCGCTCCTTGGGCGGGGTGTGAAAGAACACGGCGTCGGAGTCCCGCGCGGGCTGCAAATGCGGGTTCACCAGCGCGGTATCGCCGGGCCAATAGGCGGGGATCATGGATTCGCCGCGCACCAGGATGCCGTAGCCGCCGCGGACATTCTGCAGCACCGCCGGCCGCTTCACCCAGTCGATCGCCTCGAAGGTGACGATCATGTGGCCTTCGCCGCCCATCGCCGCGGCATAGATCGGCAGGTCGCGGCCGCCGACCAACTCCTCGCCGGGGATGATCGGCGTGCGCGAAGCTCGCGGCCTCGGCTCGCGCACGATCGGCATCGGTGCGGCGCCTGAGGCGTCGAGCAGCCACGCGACATCGGTTTTGATTAGGGCGGCGAGCTCGGGCAGCCGTTCCATCGAGGGGCGGGTGGTGTCCGCCTCCCACTGCGTGACCGACACGCGCTTGATTTTGAAATGATCGGCGATGTCGTTCTGCGTCAGGCCGGCGGCCTCGCGCGCCTGGCGCAGGCGCTGGCCGAGTGTCGTCGAGTCGGTGCGTATCGTCGCGATCATGCCGCAGCATAGTAATTATTGCTTACTTTTTTGCAAGCGATTGCCTGTTGACAGGGTAGGTAGGTAATACCTACCATCATGCCATGATCGAAATCGTCAGAATCGCAGCCGCCAAGGTTGGCGGATTGGGCGCGCTCGCCTCGCATCTGGGCATCCGCCACCAAGCCTTTTACTCGTGGAAGCGGGTGCCGGCCGAGCGTGTGCTCGACATCGAGCGCGCCACCGGCATCTCGCGCCATGCGCAGCGGCCCGACCTGTTCGGTCCCGATATGCATGCCGGTCCCGCATCCTCCCAAGCCGGGACCGGCAGCGAGGAGGCGCCGCGATGAGCCGCGCCTCCTCGGTCAAAGTGCCGGCAAATGGGCGCAAAAACCGGAATGCGCCGGTCGATTTCACGCTTTTCGCGCTCTTCCTCGAAGCCCGGCGCATCCATCGCGGCAAGTCGCCGACCCGCGTGGCGCGGGAGGCCGACGTAGAGGTCGACGCTGTGTTTCGTGCCGCGCGAGGCCGCGATCGGGCGTCGACGAGTTCCTAGCGCTTTGCGCCTGGATCGGCGAGGAGCCGGCTTTGTTTCACAAAAAGGAGGTCAGGCATGGTCAGGCTCGCTGCCTATGACTATCGCGAATTGGGCAAGCTCTTGCGCTCGAAGCTGGAGGAAGACGGCCGCGGTTGGCGGGTCTGCGCGGCCGACATCGGGGTAAGCGCCTCCGACCTTTCCCGCATCTGCAATGGCCAGAGCGTCTCCGCGCCAAAGGTCATAGCGGTTTGCGACTGGCTGAGGCTTTCCTTCCGGGCCTTCTACCTGCCGCCGCCCGTGCCGAGGCCGAACATCGGCGAAATGTTTCACGGGAAGAGCACTGAAACGGAAAGGTCGGTCGATGTCTGAGAGGCCGGCAATTTTCGGCAGGCCGGAAGGCATCTGCCCGCGCAAGCTGTTCCGCCTGCCGATGCCCATGCAGGCCGAAGGCGTTCGGCTGCTGTTCGAGAGGGGTCAGAGCATGGCGCAGGTGACGGCGAGACTCGGGCTGTCGGCGCAACAAGTGCGCGCGCTGTTGAGCGCCGAAGGCAAGTTCACACGCGGCGGCGAGGGGATCGGGCAGAACGAATGATCGAGCGTGAGGAAATCATTGGCGATTGCCGCCTACTGCTCGAGAACTGCCTCACAATCTTTCCCTCGCTGACCACGTTCGATGCGGTGGTGAGCGATCCACCATACGGCATCGGCTTCTCGCATGGGGCCGGTGGCGATGGGATCGGGAACGGCAAATACGCGTCCAAATTTAACGGGGTGACCATCCGGGGCGATGACGCCCAGTTTGATCCGTCTCCGTGGCTCGCGGCAGCGCGGACAGTAGTGCTGTTCGGAGCCAATCATTTCGCAGACCGCCTCCCATCTTCGCCAAAATGGCTTGTCTGGGACAAACGCAGGGGGCTGACGCGCAATGATTTCGCTGATTGCGAAATGGCTTGGACAAACCAGAAGGGCTTCGCCCGTCTGATCAATCATTATTGGAACGGCATGATGAGGGACAGCGAGCGTGGGGTGCCGCGAGTTCATCCCACGCAAAAGCCAATAGCCGTGATGGAGTGGGTTCTACAGGAAACGACGAAGCCGGGTGAAAGCGTGCTGGACCCATATATGGGCTCGGGCTCGACTGGAATTGCATGCCTCAAGTTGGGGAGGAAGTTTACCGGTATCGAAATTGACGCTGGGTACTTCGAAATCGCTTGCGACCGCATTCGCAAAGCGCACGCGCCGCCGGACATGTTCGCGGACCGTCCCCCTGAACCTCGGCAGGAGACGCTGCTTTGACCCGCTCAGCAGATCTCGAAGATTCCGCCTTTCCGCACAGCCTCAAGTTGTCGCGTTACCGCGATATGCGCCATCCTCGCCCAGCTTTCAAAGGCAGCTCGGGCGTCCTCCACGGGCGTGCGTCCATCATAGGCAGCGCAACATGCTTCGCTGGCGGCGCGGTGCAGCTTGCAACGGCGTTGCAGCGGCCACTCCTCAAGGAACTCGATCGCGTCCATCGCGCAGCAGATTTCTCTCGCTCCGAATTCATCGTCCACCACGAGCGGTGGGTCAAACTGGTCAGCCATAGCTTCCTCCGCCCGGCTGCTTCAACGCGGCCAGAGAGCAAAAATTCACGAATTGTCGAAGGGCGCCTGTGGCGCTGTGGTGAAGATATCGGGACGGCCGCCGAAAGCTTCAAGACGTTGTCCGAGCAGGGGCAGAAATGATGGAAAGCCCTGTTGCCCTCTTCGTTGATGATGCGCGCGCTGTGTCGATCGAGGATGCAGCCAAGAGGCTCGGTCTGAAGTTCAGCGGGAGCCGGTACGAGCACCCGCAGCCATGCCCCCATTGCGGCGGCACTGACACTTTCGCCTTCAACACCGCGAAAAACAAATGGAATTGCCGCGCCGGCGGCGCCGGCGGCAATGACGGCATCGGCATGGTGGCGCATTGCGAGGGTCTGGATCTGCATCGCCGCGCTCATTTCCTGGAGGCCTGCTCGATCGTTCTCGGCCGGCCGATACCTGACGAGGCGGAACAGGAAAGCGCGGAAGAACGGAGCCAAAGGCTGAGGCGGATCGAGGAGCGCCGGCGACAAAACGAAACGCAGGCTGCCGGTAAAGGAACTCAGCTTCAGTTCCGCGAGCGGGAACGGCAAAGGGCGCGCGCGATTTACGACGCGGCAGCGCCAGTCGGCAGATACGGACGGCAGGTGGCCGACTATCTCGCCGCGCGGGGCTGCGGAGCGATCGGGTCGTCGCGATGGCTTCGCTATGCCTCCCGTCTTGCCTATTGGCATGGCCAGGACGCGCGAGAGCGTCCGGTCGCCCTTCATGCCGGGCCGGCGATGATCGCGCCGTTCATCGACCGTTCGCGTGTTGCGATCGGCTGCCACATCACCTGGCTCGATCTTGCCTGCGCGCCGAAATTCCGGCCGCAACTCGTCGACCCTGCTAGCGGCGAGCTGCTGCCGTCGAAGAAAATGCGCGGCTCGAAGAAGGGCGGATTGATCCCGCTGTTCGGCGATCCGTCGGCGCGGCGATGGGTCGGCGGCGAGGGGATCGAGAACGGCGCTGCCTTTGCCTGCTGGGAGAACTGGCGGCCCGACACGTTCTATTTCGCCGCCGGCGACCTCGGCAATCTGGCAGGCCCGGCTGACGCAGCCTCGCGCTTCGCGCATCCGACGCTGAAGAAACCCGACGCGAAGGGCGTGTTGCGGCCGGTCATGGTGGCGGGGCCTGTGCCTCGATCCGACCCGGGTGCGGAAGACGCCATGTGGGTCGGCGATCACGTCGAGGAGCTGGTGCTGCTTGCCGATGCCGATTCCGAACGCGTGATGACGGCGGCTGCCATGGCCCGAGCCCGCGCCAGGCATGCGCGGCCGGGCAGGGCAGTCCCGATCGTCTGGCCGCGCCCCGGTTGCGATTTCGCCGCGATGGCGGCTCGGGCAGCGAGGGTCGCGTGAGCCGGAAGAAATCCGGGATGCCCGAGGAGGTCGCCGCCGTGCTTGCGGAAGCGACAATGCAGGCGCGCGCCGCTGGGTTGGAGCCGGATGACGGCGAGCCTGGCACGGCGCCACGCAAAGGCAGCAAGGTGGACCTGGAGGTCGTCAAGGCCTGCGCGGCTCTCGACCATTCCGACACCGACAACGCCGAAAGGCTGCTGGCCCATTTCGGCGAGGACCTGCTGGTGCGCGCACAGTCCAAGGCGCGGCGGGCGGCCTTTGCCGTCTGGACCGGCACGCATTGGGATATCGAGACCGGCGAGCCGCGCGCCTTGGCGATCGCGCAGAATGTCGGCGGCCGCATCGCGCTCGAGGTCGATTTCATCGAGCCGACCGAGGCGGAGCGGCATGCGATCGAGAGCGGGCTAAAAGCCTGCAAGATCGCCGAGGAAGAGCGCACGCCCGCGCAAAAGCGCCTGGCGAAGCTGGCGGAGGCCGCGCAGGCCAATGTCGCCCGTCGGGTCAGCCGCCGCATGACCCATGCCGTGTCGTCGAAGAACAAGGCCAAGCTCGAAGCCATGCTTGCCTGCGCGGCGCCGCACATCCAGCGCGGCCCGGACGAGTTCAATGCCGACCCGCTCAAGGTCGCGCTGGCAAGTCACACGCTCTGCTTCCGCCGCACCCGCAGGCGCGTCCGCAATCCCGCCTATGACGATCCCGACGACAATCGCGAGCACGTGCCCGAATTCATCGAGGTTCCCGACGCCGAGCTGAAAGTGTTGGAAGGGCATCGCCGCCAGGACATGATCACGCAGCGCGTGCCGGTGGAATACGACCCGAGTGCCACATGCCCGAAATGGGATGAGTTCGTGCGCGACAAGCTGCCGATCGACGCCGTGCGCCGCATGGTCCAGGTTGCCTCCGGCCTGGGGCTCGTCGGGCTTACGGTGCAGAAGCTGTTCTTCCACTACGGCAAGGGCGCCAACGGCAAATCAGTCTACATGGAAACGCTTTGTCGGTTGCTGGGCGAGGTCGCGGTCACGCTGCCTTCGGAATCCTTCATCGGCGAGGGCAAGGCCGGCGGCGCGGCCAATCCCGACATGGCGCGGCTCTATGGCCGGCGTTTCCTGCGCGTGAAAGAGCTGCCCGAGGGCGAAGATCTGCGCGAGAACCTGGTCAAGGACCTGACCGGCGGCGAGCACTTCACGGTGCGCGACCTGTTCGAGGGCTATTTCGATTTCCGGCCGGTCTTCACGGGTCACATGTCCGGCAACGGCTATCCGCGCATATCGGGCACCGACAACGGCATCTGGCGACGCATGGCCGTCATCCACTGGTCGAAGATCATCGCCGAGGCCGACCAGCGCGAGTTCGAGGAGGTGGTCTCGGAATTCGTGCCTGAATATCCGGGCATCCTGAACTGGCTGATCGAAGGCGTGCTGATCTTCCTTCGCGAGGGGCTTGTCATCCCCGACGCCGTGCGGCTGAAGACGCAGGAGTATCGCGACGAGATGGACCGCACATCTGCGTTTTGCGCGCGCTGCGTGGTGCCAGATCCGGCGGCCGAGCTGACCGCCAAGCAGTTCTACCAGGCCTATGTCGACTTCACCGTGGACGAGGGCGGCAAGCCGATCTCGCTGACAGCGTTCGGGCTGATCATGAAGAAGAAATATGAGCGGGTGGATGGGCGCATCGTCGTCTACCGCGGCGTGCGCCTGGTCGACGTGCCGGCGTCGCGCTTGCCCGATCAGGAGGGGCGATGAGCCCCGTACCCCTCCAGAACGTCGGTAAGTCTGCGCGGTGGCGGGAGTTGCGGGAGTTCGCGACACGGCGCGATACCCCGATCAGCGGCGATAAAGGGAACAAAAACATTGCCTTGCGGGAGTCTGCACCAGTTTCTGCGCACGTAATGGGCGAAGAGCGGGGCAACGGGGAGCGGAAGCTTATGCAAAGCCTCCCAAAAACTGTCGCTGGTGTCGCGTCCACGCCCAACTCTCTGGAATCGCTCGCTTCGAGCTTGGCTCTGACTACCGCCTGACTCTCTCAGAACCATCGCGAACTGCTGCAGGAAGAAGACATGAAGACGGTAACGATTGATGAGCTGCTGACCTGGGCCTTCGTGCATGAATTGCCGAAAGGCGGCGGCGTGGAAGGACTGGACAATCCGCATTCGGCCTGGCGGTCTTTGCAGGCCTCGTCTTGGGGCAAGATCACCGGCTTTGGCGAGCTTGGCGCGCTGGTCGATGGCGGCCGCAAGGACTATGAGAACTTCTGGCTCGAGCAGGGCGAACCGCATGAGGATGCGGTGACCGTTGGCCGTGCGGTGGCAGCGCTGGCCGGTTGCGAGGTCTTGATCCCGGCCGGGTGGAATGCTTTGGCCGATTGGCCCGATACCCAGGGGCTGGCGGAACTCCATGTGGCGAGGGCGGTCGACCGCTACGGCAGACGGTCGCGCGAGCAGCGCGGCGAGGGGATTGTCTCGCTGATCGTCGGCACGGCGATCCTCGGCCGCGAACCGGACTGGGCGGCAGAGCCGTCGAAGATGCGCTTGACTGAACGTGCCGGTCGGCCGGCTTGGTTCGTCATGAAGACGGTGACCGACGAGAACGGCCAGACTTTCGACATCGAGGTGCATGGCTATGACGAACGCGCCAAGCGGCCGGTCAACGGCGCCTACCGGAAGTACGAGTTCTCCACCGACCCGGGCGGCGACATCATGGGCAGGCTCGACTACCAGATCTGGGTCGCGGCGCTGCGGCGGCTCGAGAGCGAGCTTGCCACGCAGTTGACCGCGCATCGGCTGGTGTTTTCCGATCGCTCCATGACGCCTTGGCTGGATATAGACAGGCCGGGCGTCTGGCTCTCTGCGCAGGCCGCCTCGCTCCACGTGAAAAAAACTGCCTCTGTCCGTTGACGCGCGGCAGAAACTTGACTTAGACCTGATCACGGTAAGAAAGAACTGGCCCCGGCGCTTCTCGCGACCGGGGCTTTTCATTTTCGGAGCGCGAGCGTGGCCGGCCTGCTGGAGATCAGGTGGGCCGACCTGTCCGGGCTGGAGCGGCTGGACAACGCGCTTGGCCGCTTGAGCGACCTGCAGCGCAGCGAAGTGCTGCGGCGCGCCGTCAATCATGTGGGAGACAGGCTGCGCACCAAGCTGACGCGCACGCTGTCGAAGCAGACCGGGCTGCCTTATCGGACCATCCGCAGGGCCATCAAGGTCGAGCGCCCCACATACGGCAAGCTTGCCTATGTCATGCGGACGCAGGGCGGCGACGTCTCGCTCAAATACTTCAAGCCCCGTGAGACGCGGGCAGGGGTGAGCGCCTCGCCATTCGGCAAGCGCCGGCTGTTCGCCGGCGATTTCACCAAAGCAGGGCGCTTCCCAAATCGTGTCACTGCCAACGGCTTGGGCGGCCACGTCTACGCCCCAGACAGGTCCTCGACCAAGTGGGGCAGGTCTGTTTCGTTCGTAAACTCGGGCGTCGTCATCCCTGCCGAGATGGTCAAGGGCGATACGGCGCAAGAGTTCACGTCGTTCGCCAACACTGAGCTGCCGCCTCGGGTCATGCAAGAGATCAGCTTCATGCTGCCCGGCTTCTTCGACTGATCGGGGCAGGACCGCCCGCCTCGACCTTGACTTTTAGGGACCGTATGCCGGACTCGGGCTCGGACGGGCAAACCGGCCCCTGAATTTTCGCCAGTAGACGGGTTGGAAACCGGTACACGCACGATGCGTGCTGCACGCGTGCTGCACGCACGGGTCAAAAATCGGAAAATCTCATGATGGAGGGAGCCGAGACCGGCGACGCCGGCGAGTGGATATCCATTACCGAAGCTGCGGCTCGGCTGACCGAGGCGGGCGACTTTGTCGAGCGTTCGACGCTGTCGCGCTATATCAAGCAGCACGCTGAAGCGCTGCCGACCCGGCAGGATGGTAAGTCGAACCTGGTCGAGTTCGGCGCGTTGCGTCAGCATCGATCGGAAAACATCCGGCTGAAGCCCGCGTCGGCTCGCCAAAACCTTCCAGCCCGGCTCCAGCCTGGCAAGCTGTCGCCGCGGTTCGCCGGTACCCAGTCGGACGGCTTGGCGCGCAAAGCGCAAGCCGATGCCGAGATGCGCGAGATGGATCTCGCGCTTCGCCGCGGCGAGTTGACGCCAACGTCGGAAGTCGACCGTGCCGGGCGCGACGCTGTGGCGCTAATGCAGAGCGCCTTCGAGCGGGCCGTCGAGGCCGAGGCGGCCACGCTCAACGTGCGCTACGGCTGGGAAGAGCGGCTGGTGCGCATCGCGCTGAAGGCATTCACGGCGAAAGGTCTCGAGGTGTTCCACCGCGAGATGCTCAAGCTGATCGACCAGCACGATCGCGAGACGCTCACGGATGCCGATCCTTCGACGGATCGGCCTGGCAGCTTGCAATGAGCTATCACGACACGCGGCTGCACTTTCCGGAGACGCCGCGAGGATCCGCGATCCTCTTCACGGCGCTCGCCGCGGCAAGCAAGCCGGTCGACGCGCTGACGATCAGCGAATGGGCCGACCGTTACCGCAAGGTGTCGGCGGAATCGGGATCGCCGTGGCCGGGCGATTTCCGCACCGACCGCGTGCCGTATCTGAGGGAGCCGCAGGACTGCCTGCATCCCGACCATCCGGCACGCCGCGTCACGGCCCGATGGGCGGCGCAGCTCGGTAAGTCGACCGCGATCGAGAACTGGTTCGGCTACACCGTCGACCAGGCGCCCGGTTCGATGATGATCGTGCTGCCGACGCTCGAAGAGGCGACCAAGTTCAACCGCGTCAAGCTGCAGCCGACGATCGACGCCAGCCCGCGCATCGCGCACAAGGTGGCGCCGGTGTCGAGCCGCGACGAGCAGGGCTCGACGACGGCATTCAAGCGTTACGCCGGCGGCTTCTGCCAGATCGTCAATGCAGGCTCTTCCAAGGGCCTGCAGATGGTGTCGATCAAGAACCTCGCCATGGACGAGGTCACCGGCTATCCGCGCGACGTCGACGGGCGCGGCAGCCCGCGCGACCAGGCGCGTGCCCGCCAGAAGATGTATGGCGACCTGGCCAAGGAATGGCAGGGCTCGACGCCCGGCATCGTCGGCGAATGCGTCATCAGCGCCGACTTCGAGGCCGGCGACCAGCGTTGCTATTACGTGCCGTGCCCGCACTGCGACGTGTTCCAGGCGCTGGCCTTCGAGCAGATGCGCGGGCCGGAGCCGGAACGCGGCCTGTCGGCGCATCTCGCCTGCCAGTCCTGCGCCGAGCCGATCGTCGACGGCCACAAGCACGACATGCTGGCGCGCGGCCGGTGGATCGCGACCCGTGTGCATGAGGGCGAGCCGCCTGTGCCGGCGCTGATCCCGGCGGCCGGGCTGGCGGACTGGATTTGCCCGCCCTGCGAGGGCCGCTGCCGCGACTGGCAGCCGAGCTACCATCTCTGGGCCGCCTATGCACCACGTGAGCGCTTCGGCGACATCTGGGCTCGCTGGAAGGACGCCGAGGGCGACACGACCAAGCTGCGCACCTTCATGCAGCAGGATCTCGCCGAGCCCTACGATCCGGGCGGCGTCGCCGTCGAATGGGAAAAGATCGTCGAGGCGGCGAAAGCGCACCGATACCCGATGCGGGCGATCCCGGCTGAAGCCGGGCTCGTGATCTCCGCCGCCGACGTCCAGAGCTACGGCATCAAGTGGACGGTGCTCGCGTTCGGTCCTGGCGACCAGTCCTGGCTGGTTGACCGCGAAGTGTTCGTCGGCGCGCCCGACCAGGTCGACGATGCCTGGATCGCGCTAGCCGACGCGCTGGGCCGGACCTACAAGACTGCCGGCGGCGGCGAAAAGGGCATCGATCTATCCGGGGTCGATTCGGGCTTCGCCACCGAGCGGGTCTACCGCTTCTGCGCCTCGAGGCCGAATTGCTTCGCGCTTGACGGCCGCCACGCTGCCGGCCTGCCGTGGCTGGGCACGCCGGTCAAGAAGGACATTCGCGATCAGCGCAAGCGCATCATCGCCAAGGTGATGCTCTATCCGGTCGGCCTCTATGACGTGAAGACCGCGGTGATGGCGGGGCTCGCCAACTTCGTGCTGGGGCCGGACAAGGCGGGAGCCTGGCCGCGCGGCACGCTGCACCTGACCGGCGATCTCTGCGACGAGGAATTCGCCAAGGAGCTGACCGCCGAGCGTCTGGTCGATCCGGACGAGGAAGCCCGCGCCACCGTCGGGCGTCGAGCCCGCAACCTGATCAGCCCGAAGGCGGCGCGGGAATGGAAGAAGATCCTCGGCCGCGCCAACGACTGGTTCGACGCCACCGTCTACGCCTTCGCGATCGGCTGGCACCTTCGCCACAAGCGCCGGCTCAACGCGGTGCGCTGGGCGGAGCTCCTGCTCGACGTGCACGGCAAGCCCGCCGAGCCTGACCTCTTCGAGGCGGCTGACGCCGGACCGTTCCAGAAGAAAACCAAACCAGGCGATCCGGACCGCGAAGCGCGGCG
This sequence comes from Mesorhizobium sp. WSM4976, assembly GCF_029625685.1. Classification (NCBI taxonomy): domain Bacteria; kingdom Pseudomonadati; phylum Pseudomonadota; class Alphaproteobacteria; order Hyphomicrobiales; family Phyllobacteriaceae; genus Mesorhizobium; species Mesorhizobium sp. WSM4976. The sequence goes on along the minus strand of NZ_JARTVT010000014.1, from coordinate 101,659 downwards.
GGAAGCGCGCAGAAAGAAATGGGCCAGCCGCCAATGACCGGAACAGCGACGGAAAAGCCGCGCATCCGCGTTCCGGCCGGGCGCGCCGTCGCCGACATTGCTCGCCCGCGTTCGCATTCGGGATACCTGCGCGACACGCGCTCCGGCATCATCATGGCGCGCGGCGCGACGCTGACCGAGCATCGCGAGCAGGTCCGGGCCGTGTGGCGCCGCGCGGCAGCTCTTGTCGGCGACATCGTGCAGAATTCCGGTCGCCTCCGTGGCGCCGTCGACCAGGTGCTGGCGGACACGGTCGGCGAGGAGCTCGTGCTCACCCCGAAGCCGAAGCTCGCCAAGCTCGGCTATTCCGACCAGGAGACAGTCGAGTTCGTCGCAATGGTCAAGGATTGGTGGAAGCGGCGCGCCTGGAACCCGCGCGAATGCGATTTCCGCGGCAAGTTCATCATGCCGCAGCAGGTCGACATGGCGATCCGCTCCGACATCGTCTTCGGCGAAGCCATCGCGTTGCTCGAATATTGGCCCAAGGCCCTGCGCCGTCGCTATGGCGTCGTCAGCGGCACCAAGGTGCTCATGATGTCGCCGGCGACGCTGGTGCAGGACACCAACTCGCTCGAAGGGCTCTATCAAGGGGTCATTCACGACGAGAACGGCCGTCCAGTCACCTATCGCTTCCGCGAGAATCGCGACGGCATGATCGTCAAGAAGGATTATCGCGCCTTCGATCGGGAGGGCCGCCCGAACGTCGTGCATGTGTTCGATCCCGCCGAGCCGACCGACGTGCGCGGCATCTCTCGTCTCGCCGCGGCGATGCGCCGGTACCTTCAGCATGACACGCTGGTCGATACAACGATCCAGATGGGCATTCTGCAGACGACCATGGCGTTCGCCCTGACGAGCCCGAACCCGTCGAAGGACGCTTTCGAGGCGCTCGCCGCGATCGACGACGATGACTTCAGCGAAAGCTACATGGACTATTTCCATGGCGCGCTGGAAAGGGCGGAGAAGTCCAAGATCTCGATCTCGGGCGACCCCCAGATTTCGCAGCTCGGCCCGGGCGAGAAGCTCGAGCTGCTTTCGACGGGTGTGCCCGGGCCGCAGTTCCTGCCGGTCTCGGCCGAGCTGTCGCGCGATCTCGCCAGGGCGCTCGGCATCACCTATGGCGGCCTGACCATGGACAACACCTCGGCGACCTATTCGTCGGTGAACATGGACAACGCCTCGATCTGGCCGATCGTCACGCGCCGCCGAAGCCGCACCGCGGCGCCCATCTGCCAGGCCTATTACGAGGCCGGCCTCGACGAGGAGATCGGCGAGGGCCGCATCCCATTCAAGGGTGGCTACGAGGCCTTCAATGCCAACCGCGAGGATGTCCTGTGGACGCTGTGGAACGGCCCGGCCAAGCCCACCGCCGATGATGGAAAGTCCGCCAAGGCGGCGACCGAGCGTCTCATCAACGGCACCGGCACCTTCGAGGACGAATGCGCCGCGCGCGGGTTCGATCCGGAAGAGGTTTTTGAGAGCCGGGTACGCTGGCACAAGCGGTTCGTCGAGGCCGGCTTGCCGTCGCCCTTCGTTGCCCAGAACAAGGGTGGAGGCGGCGGCGATGCCGCAACGGAAGACACCCCGCCAGTGAAGCGGCAGAACGCCTGATGCCGACCATGGTCACCATCAACGGCGTCGCCGTCGACGCAGAGGATCCGTGCGCGCTCTACCAGGCGCTTTACGCGGTCAAGCTGGGCATCCTGGCCGGCGAGCATGTCGAGGAGCTGCAAATCCAGTCGCCGGTCACCCGCGAGCTGATGCGCGTTTCCTCGACCAGCATGGCCGCGCTCGACCAGGAGCTGATGCGGCTTTCACAGGCCTGCGCGGCCAAGACTGGCGGCCGGGTCCGCTACGCGAAGCGTATCCGCTTCACCTGCTGAGGTTGCCATGTCCTTGCTGCTCCATCTTGCCGACCGGGTGTTGAACCGGCCGCTTCTGATCACGCGCGACAAGGCCGAGGTCGTTCTGTCGGTGCTTGCCGGACGCATCGGCGTCAACGCGCCCGAGGCCTCCCGCTTCGAGGGCGCCTCGGTTGTCGAAGACGACAATGGAGCTCGGCGTGCCGTCCCATACCGTGTGACGCGGGAGGGCGTCGGCATCATCACCGTCACCGGCTCCCTGGTGAACCGCGGCGCGTGGGTCGGAGCGAATTCCGGCCTGACCTCCTATGAAGGCATCGGCTTTCAGCTCAAGTCGGCGCTTGAGGACCCTGCCGTCCGTTCGGTCATTCTCGACATGCACTCGCCCGGCGGGGAAGCAGTCGGCGCGTTTGAAACGGCCGCGCTGGTCCGCGATCTCGCCGCAAAGAAGCGCACCGTCGCCGTCGTCAACGGAATGGCGGCATCGGCCATGTATGCCATCGGTTCGGGCGCCACCGAGATCGTCACGACGGAGACCGGCATATCCGGCTCGATCGGCGTCGTGCTCCTCCATGCCGATTTCAGCCGCCAGCTCGATCGGGAAGGCGTCACGCCGACGCTGATCCATGCCGGCGCCCACAAGGTCGACGGCAATCCTTTCGAGCCGCTGTCCGACGCGGTGCGCGAGGATCTGCAGGCCGAGGTCGATGCCTTCTATGAGAGCTTCCTGGCCACCGTCGCCAAGGGCCGCGGCAAGCGGCTCACCGCCGATGCCGCCCGCAAAACGGAAGCCCGCACCTTCATCGGCCAGGCGGCCGTGGATGCCGGCATCGCCGACCGTGCCGGCTCGTTCGAATCGGTCCTCGCGGACCTGACCCGCGCCCCTGGGCGCTCCACCTCGCAACCAAGGAGAACTTCCATGAGCGAGAAAACCGGCGCGCCCGCAGCCGAAGATGATGCGGGCATTCCGAAGGCCGATCACGACGTGGCGGTGAAATCCGCGCGCGCCGAGGGTCGCGCCGAAGGCGAGGCCGCCGGCGCCAAGACGGCCACCGACCGGCTCGTCGCGGCGCTGTCCACCGATGGCGTCAAGGGCGATGCCGCCCGCATGACCGCCGCGCTCGACCTGGCGCAGAAGTCGCCCGGCATGTCGGGCGAGGACGTCGCCGCCTTCGTCTCGGCGAATGTCCAGCCCGCCAAGCCTGCCGCCGCATCCTACGAGGATCGCCGGCTGGCGGCGGCTGGCCTCGCCCAGCCGGGCCGCTCCGAGCAGCGGGGCGATAAGCCCGCAAGTCTCAACCCGGACGCGATCTACAAGTCGCGTGCCAAGCAGGAGGGCTGATCCATGCTGGACATCAAGACCATGGGCCCGCGCAATCTGGCCTTCGTCCTTTCCGAGCAGGAAGGGAACGGAGAAATCTCACGCGAGGTCGTCACGATCCTTTCCGGCGCCGGCAAGCTCGATCCGGGCTCGGTGCTCGGTCAGGTCACGGCTTCCAAGAAGTACATCCTGTCGCCGAACGCCCAGGTGGTCGGCAAGGAAGGCGCGGAGACGGCCTCGGCCATCCTTGCCTACGAGGTGGACGCCACCAGCGCCGACGCCGAGGCCGTCGTCATCAAGCGGATCGCCGCGGTCAAGAAGCCGATGCTGATCTTCGACGCAACCGTCAACGACGACACCAAGAAGGCCGCGAAGCTCGCGCAGCTCGCCGCCGTCGACATCATCGCTCGCTGAGCATCCCGCTCGGCTTCAACCCAACCGCATTCTTGCGAACACCGGGCCCGCACGCCCGGTCGCAAATGCTTCAGGAGGCCTAAATGGCTGGAGAAATGGCAGACATCTGGGACGGTGATGGCTTCACCGTCGAATCGCTCACGGCGGCGATCAACAACCAGCCGTATCGCCCGGGACAGGTCTCGGCGTCAGGCATCTTCGAGGAAGACGGGGTCACCACGACCCGCATTTCGATCGAGCAGCGCGACGGCAAGCTCTCGCTGGTCGAGCCGACCAAGCGCGGCGCCGCCGGCGAAACAGTCGATGATGACGACCGCTCGCTGGTCCCGTTCGACATCGACCACTTCCAGCGCGACGATTCCGTCCTGGCCGACGAGGTGCAGAACGTTCGTCAGTTCGGCACGACCGATCAGCTCGAGACTGTCGAAGCGCGCGTCGTCAAAAAGGGCGCCCGTCATGCCCAGGACCTGACGATGACGCTCGAGCATCTGCGTGTCGGCGCGTTGAAGGGCATCGTCACCTCGAAGAGCGGCAAGACCCTCATCGATCTCTACAATCGCTTCGGCATTGCCGTTCCGGCGGCGGTATCGCTCGAGCTCGATGTCGATACCACCAAGGTCGGATCGCTCTGGCAGGATGTCGTCTACTCGATCGAGGACGATCTCGACGAGCCTTACAGCGGCATCCACGTCTTCACGGGTCGTGACTTCCACAAGGCTCTGTGGACGCACAAGTCGGTTACCGAGACGTTCTTGTACCATGGCGGCGCCGCCGTGCTGCGCCAGGACGTGCCGGACGTGTTCCAGTTCGGCGGCGCGACCTGGGAGCGTTACCGCACCGGAGCGAAGGCGACGGCCGATCTCGGGGCGCCCTACATCGCTGCGAATGAGGCCCGCGTGGTCGTGAAGGGCGTCCCTCAGCTCTTCATCACCCGCTTCGCGCCGGCGGACTACGAGGAGACCGTCAACACCGTCGGCTTGCCCTTCTACATGAAGCAGGAGCCCAAGCGCTTCAACAAGGGCCGCGACATCCAGGTGCAGATGAACCCGATCAACCTGTGCACCAAGCCCAAGGTGCTGCGCAAGCTGACGCTGACCTGATCGGTCCGACCGAAACGGAAACCGGCGCCGCATCGGCGCCGGCTCCCGTCCGGCAAGTCCTCTCGGGAGGGCTTCCCAGACAGGAGCAGGAGAACCAGCATGAGCAAGTCAATTTGGATCGCCTTCAGGAATGGCGGCATCATCCCCGCCGCGGTCGCGGGCGGAAAAGAGAAGAAGGTCGGCCCGCATGAGCCGGTCGAGGTGCCGGAAAGCTATGGCCAGCATCTGATCGACGACCGCTTCGCGTACAAAGCCGAAAAGCCGGCCGCCACCAAGCCGGCGAAGGACCAGGTTGGCAGGGGTGCCAGGCAGGATGCCGGCAAGGCCGCGCGCGCCGCCGAACTGACGGGCACCATCGACGACCTGAAGAAGGCGGTTGAGGCTGCCTCCGATCTTGAGGCCAAGACCAAGCTCTCTGCGGAGCTCGCCGCTGCCGAAGACGAGCTCGCGGAGATCGGCGCAGGGTAAGTTCCACCCCGATAAAGGGCGCCCTCGCTATGCAGCGATCTGGAATTGTGAGGAGGTCCATGCCATTTTTGAAGGAATGGCACTGGTGGTTGTATAAAAGGCGGCGAGACAATGAAATATGAATGGGCTGATAATCCTCACTTGGTCCTGCCGATAACTGTTTGTTTCATAGTGTTGCTGCCGAGTTTTCTAGCTGCTTTTATCTCACTTTTGAGTATAATATTGCGCACCGATTTTTACGGCTCGATAGATGAACAAAATCTCCCCTGGAGCGAGCGCCTCGGGCGCCGCAACACCAGAGTATATTCTGAGTTCTTCTCACCGCGATTCCGCACGGCGCGCCGAATCTTTGCATATGGTGTCATCGGCTATCTCGTCGCCTTCAGCGCAATGGCGCTTATAGTCACTTTTTTTGGCCATCCGTCCTGATCCGCACTCAAGCTGACTGCTACGGATGAGCCTGACCGGAGCCTTTCATGGACATTCGTGCAGCCCGTTCGCGCCTTGTCCATGAGACGCGTTCCCGCCTCGGCGACCTGATCACCATCCGTGCCAAGCTACGGGGCGAGATGTCGGTTGCCGACGACCCGTCCCGGCAGGCCATGGTCGACCTCAAGGGCCGGTTCGACATCAGCCCCGACCTCGAATTCCTTGGCGGCCACGATCGCGGCATGGCGCCGATCCGGTTTGCCGGGCGGCTGTGCACGATCTCGATCCCCCGGGGCGACATGGCATGGCTGCCCAGGGCCGGCGACCAGTGCGAGGTCACCACGCGCCCGGCCGAGCCGATCTATGCGATCGAGCGCGTCGTCGACGACGCGGCTGAGATAATCGTGTTCTACCTTTCCGTGCTTTAGCTTGTCGTTTCAGTGTCGGAAAATTGAGGACAGCGATGCTTGTCCAGACTCACCCGAGCGGTTTGAGGGTAGCTTTCAGAAGCTGCATAAGGTATTATGCCTCTTTCCATAAATTATTAGAGGCGATCCGTGCCCCTTCCGATGTTTCTTTTTGCTTTCACGCCAGTTTTGATATTTATATATTTTAGCCTTTCGGACATAAGAAAAAATAGATGGCGAAATGAGAAAAGGCGATATCTTCTATACCTCTACCTGGCGATGCACATTGCCATAGTAATAGGGATAATCGTATTCTTTTTTGAATTATACATCAAAGCGTGACGACACGCCGTAGCGAGGGCACGCCAGCTTCTTTGTCCGTTAATTCGGGAACGTCGCAACCTCACTCGCGCCAAGGCCTGAGAACATGAGCCTCGTCAACGCCATGCTGCGCATGCTGGCCGTCCAGGCGTTGCGCGGCAATACGATCGCCGCAGACGGTGTCACCGACTCCTCGATCGAGGCGCTGTCCTCAATCATGAGCGACCGGCAGGCGCCGGTCATCCTGATGCGGATCGACGAAGCCAAGTACAGCGGGCAGAACGAGGGCTTCTTCGTCACGTCCGGCACGGTGACCTTCGCGCTCGACCTGATCGTCGCCAGCGCCGTCGCCTACCAGACCACGGACGGCCAGACGGTCAGCCAGATCGAAATCGCGGCCACGGATGCCGGCCTCGAATTCTCGCTCGACATGCTCGACCGCCAGTGGCGGCGCGTGCTGTCCGATCCGACCAACGCTTTCGCAGAATGCTTTCGGGGCCTAATCGCGGCCTATGGCCCGGTGAAGGCCGCGCGCGGCGTCGACCCGGAAGGCGGCCGCAAGCACGCCATCCGCATGGTCGAGATCGAGATCGAGCCGGTCTGCGATCCGGCGCCGGGCGCGCCGTTGCCGGCCGTCATCGACGCCGCGCTGACCAAGCTTGCGACCGTCGCGGACTATCAGGCGGCGGTTGCCATCATGCGCGCTGAGCTTGGCAAGGGTGCCGATCTCACGAGCTGGCAGAAAGTGCAGTCGACCCTGATGACCACGGCGGCGGTGCCCGGCATTTTGGGCGTGGCGCCTCCGGACGCGCTCCCTGGCCTCGTCGAGGCCGTCGATTTCGACAATGTCGGCACGGTGATCAACGGTGCCGAGACCGAGCTGACGGAAGACGTCCTGCCCGATCCCGATCTTGGCGGGTCCGCCTGATGCGCGACACCTCGGCCGAAGGCCGCAAGCCCGACCGGGCGTCGCGCCCCATGGCGCGCCCTGCCGGAGGGCCAGCGAGCGAAGCGAGCGGAGCGGCCCGTGAGGCATGATGCAGAGCTTGTGAAGGTCATTCTCGGCCTTCAGGCCGATATCGCCGCGCTCAAGCGCATGGTTGCCGGCAATCTGCGGTTCGGCACAGTGAAGAAGGTCGATCACGACGCCAAGCGGGCGCAGCTCCTGCTGTCCGGTTCCAACGGCCGCGAATTCCTCTCGCCGTTGCGGCCGTGGGTGGAGATCGCCGGCGATGAGAAATCATGGCGTCCGCCGACCGACGGCCAGCAGATGATGCTGGTCGCACCGCATGGCGACATGCGCCAGGCCGTTCTGTTGCCGCTCACCTTTTCGGATCAGAACGCCGCGCCGTCTTCCGATCCGAGCACGCGGATCCTGTCGAAATTCGGCGGCGCCTCCATGCTGTTCGACGGCGGCGGCGACCGGGCCGAGCTGTCGGCCTCGCGCGTCGACCTCGGCGCCGCCGAGGGGAAAAAGGTCGCCCGCGTCGGCGATCATGTCCACGTCATGTCGGGCTCCTCGACCGGCTTCTGGCCGATCGTCGAGGGGTCCTCGAAAGTCTTCGCGGCGGACTAGATCGCGTCTGAAGACCGGCGCGATTGAGGACCGGAGGCCACATCGTGCTTTTGTGGTCTTATGATGGTCCAGGGCTGACAGGCATGGTAGTTCGTGGCTCGAGCCACGGGCCAGCTCACGAGAGGAACAGCGCCATGATCACGGATCAGGGGCAAAAAGTGTCGGCTCTCTGGTCCAGGCTGGCCGTTACCGCAGACGGAGCGTTTGCTTTTCTTAAGGACAGAGGCATTGCACCCGACACGGCCCAGGCCGATGACCTCCATGCAATCGACATGATCCACATGGGTGGAGTCGCTGCCACCGACAAGCTTGCGGCTTTGGCCGGGATCACTGCAGGACAGCATGTCCTGGACGTTGGCAGCGGGGTGGGCGGCCCCGCGCGGCGACTGGCCAGCCGCTTTGGAGCGGATGTCTGCGGGATCGAGCTTAGTGAGGCTCTTCACGGCACAGGTGAAACCCTAACCCGGCTCGTCGGCCTGGCGGGTTCTGTGCGCCACGTTCGTGGCAACGCCTTATCTTTCCCCTTCGAGGATGCGATCTTCGATGCAGTCATCATGCAGCACGTGGCCATGCAGATCGACGAAAAGGACCGGCTGTTTGCCGAACTCGCCCGGGTCATAAAACCTGGTGGATGCCTCGCGCTGCATGAACTTTTTTCGGGCGCGGGCAAAATCCACTACCCGCTGCCCTGGGCGACCGAGCCCTCCATGTCGGCGCTGGAACCGATCGATGCCTGCACCAGCCGGCTCGCTGGTCTTGGTTTCACGGTCGGTCCGTTCACCGACGAGAGCGAGGAGGGGCGTCTCTATCACGCGTCCAACGTCGCTGCGTACGATCGTGCCTTGGCTGCGGATGAGGGGGCGCTCGGGCTTACCGTAGACGCCACCAAGGTTCGGCGGGCGGCCTCCGCTGCGATGGAGCACAATCTTGCAAGCGGATCGATCAAGGTTGGCCTGCTAGTCGCCCGGAGGGTTGCCTGAAGGCCAGGTCAGCGAGTCGACCTAGCTATGCCTGCTGCCGTGATCGAGTGGGGCGCAGCCGAGACTTGCCCTTTTCAGAAGCAACCCCAGGAGGCCTGCATGAAGCTCGTAGTCACCCGTCGCGCGCCGCACCTCGGCGCGGACGGAGCAATTGTCGAGATGACGCCATCGCAAGCCGCCTACGAACGCATGCGCGGGCACGTCGTTGAGTTGGCGGAGCTGAAGGATGGTCCAGAGGAATCGGCGCTGGAGCAGCCTCGCAAGCGCGGCAGGAAGCACTCTTGACCCAGTTTGGCATGGACCGCTCGACCGGCTTGCGCCAGAGCGGCTGGGACAATGTCACCCAGGCGATCGAGATCCTGCTGACCACGCGCTACTTCGAGCGCGTCCTGCGGGAATATGTCGGCAGCCCGGTGCCTGCATTGCTCGGCGAACTGGCGAATGTGCAGACCGTCATCCGATTCCAGTGGTCAGTCGCGGCCGTGATCCTGCTCTTCGAGCCGCGCTTCACGCCGACGCGCATCTCGCCGCTGACGCTCGACCGCACCGGCGCGTCCGACTGGGTCATCGAAGGCCTCTACCGCCCGCGCGCCCATCTCGGTGACATGACCCCGGCCGGAACCGTCTCGCTGCGCCTGGGCCAGGCTGGCGGCCAAATGATCGTAACGGGGTAGTTCGGGCGAAGCCCGCAAGCCCGACCGGGCGTCGCGGCTCGTGCCGCGCCCGCCGGAGCCGCGTTCGCGGCGTGAGGCAAACAGGAAACACGATGCTCGATCTGTCCACGCTCGAGGGCTTGCCGCCGCCGCAGGCCATCACCGTCACTTCGGAAGCAGATGCGCTTGCCGCGATCAAGGCCGTGTTCGTCGACCTGGCGACCAGCTATGGGCTCGACGTTTCGGGCATCATCGATCTGGAGGGCGAGCCGGGCAATATCCAGCTGCAGGTCGGCGCATTCAGAGAGGTCTTCTATCGGGCGGCCATCAACGACGGCGTCAAAACGAACCTTCTGGCCTTCGCTGCCGGCGCCGATCTCGACCATCTCGCCGCCTTCTATGATGTCATCCGCCTTGCCGGCGAGACGGATGCGCGGCTGCGCGCCCGCACCGTGGTCGCTATATCCGGACGCTCGACCGCAGGTTCCGAGGACTGGTACAAGAGCGCCGCCTTTCGAGCGAGCATCCGCGTCAAGGACGTCGCCGTCTACCGCGTGGGCACCGGCCCGGATATCCGCCTCGCGGTTCTCGCAACAGACAATTTCGGCGAGCCCGATGCGGCCTTGCTGGCGGCCGTCGACGCCGAGGTGCAGAAGAGCAGCGTCCGCGTGATTTCCGACCGCGTCACCGTCGTCTCCGCCACGAGCGCCACGGTGAACGTTGCGGCCGACATCTGGCTCCTGCCGACGACGCCGATGACCGTCTTCGACAGCCTCGAAACCCTCTTGCGCCAGGCGCTCGCCGACGAGGGCGGCCTCGGCTTCAACCTCACGCGCTCCTGGCTGGTCTCGAAGCTCCAGGTGCCCGGCGTGCAGAAGGTGTCGCTGACCGCTCCCGTCGCCGACACGATCGTGGATGACGGCGCCGCCGCGAAGCTCGGCACCGTGGCGCTGACCTACAAGGGCCGCGACCGGTGACCATCCAGCGCCAAAGGCTTCGGATGGCCGGGCGAAGCCCGCAAGGCCGACCGGCCGTCGGGCATGTTTGCCCGCCTCGCCGGAGGGCCAGCCGCGCCAGCGGCGGTGCGGCCCGTGAGGCAGGCAGACTATGAGCGATCGGCAGAACCTGCTGCCGCAGAACGCGACGGGCTTCGAGCGCGCGCTGTCGGAATCGCTCGACCGGCTGCCGGAGCTGCAGCCCGGCTTCGACGAGCTGCGCGGCTTCAAGGCGGCACCCGTGCAGCCTTCGATCCTGCCCTGGCTCGTGGTCGAATATGGGCTTGGCGGCATCACGCAATATCTGCCGGACCTCGCCTCGGTCATCGAATACGGGCTGCGCTGGCAGCGGGTGAAGGGCACGCCGCAGGGCGTCGCCGAAAGCCTGACATGGGTCGGCTACGCCTTCTCGACCTTCTACGAAGCGCCGCTGCGCCGCACGCGCTGGCACCTCTACGAGCTCGAGCTCGACCGCTTCCGCGACGGCGAGGATAACCTCGCCACGATCGAGGCCGTCGTTCGCCTGTCCGACCCTGTGCGTTCGGAATTCTACCGCGCCTGGAACGGATACAACGTTCGGGAGCATGATTGGTCCTGGTCCAGATGGGGCGACGGCATCTGGGGCGACAATTCCGGCGTCTTCTTGTCAGCCGGAGGCGTGAAATGGTCGTTCGGTCGCACCTTCGACGCCGGCTTTCACGAGCTCACCGAGGCCGAGCTGGCCGCGCTTGGCGCATGGGTCGAGCCGGTCGAACGCGGATCGATCAGTTGGGGTCCGTTCCCCTGGAACACGCCAGGGCTACAATGGGTCTCGGACGCGGCAGCATCTCGCGCGCAGATCATCGCGACCGCCCTGCTGGCTAAGACCTGCTGGGTCGGCGTCTATCGCCAGGACGGCTCGCCGATCGGCTTCCGCAAGGCGCGGGTCTACCGGCCGGTGAGCGCGCTCTTCGGCGGCTACTATCAGGCCGCCGGCCAAGGCTGGGTCGTCGCCGATGCCCCGGGCGCGAACATCTATGTCGAAGCCCTCATGGATTTCGCCGAGGGCGACGGCGAGACCATCCATTCATGGAGCGTCACGCTCGGCGGCGCGCCGGTCGGCGCGCATCCGGCCGGGATCATGTGGCTGCCGGGCGCTGGCGTCGCCGGCGGCGCCATCGTCGGCGGCTTCGATATTGCGCCGGCACTCCTCGGCAAGACCTCGCGCGAACGTTTCCGCGCAATTCTGAAAATCGCCTGACGCGCCCCGCGCGCACCTTCTTCTGAAAACAGAGGCAACATGGCTTACGAGCACAAGTCCGCGCTGTCGGGCGCATACGATCGCTCGGTCGCGTTTCCCCTTTGGGATAGCGTGCTGACGCGCGAGGGCAAGATCGGCCAGGCGGCCGAGATGTTCGAAGCGCAGCAGATCCTGCAGAGGAAGATCCGCTCGATCGGCAATCTCGTCGCGCGCGATGGCGATCGCGTCGAGGGCGCCGACATCATCATCGACGCCGAGGCCGGCACCGTCACGCTGACGGCCGGCCGGCTCTACATCAACGGCCGCGTGCTTGATGCGCCCGCCGCCGTGCTGACCGACGTTCCCATGGCCGGCGCGGTGCATATCGGCGTTCGGCTGATCGAGACCTATGTGACCGAACTGGAGGAGCCCGCGCTCTACGGCCTGATGCCTGGCTCGCTGTCGGAAGGCGAAGCGGGTGCCGCCCGCATCGTCCAGACGCTTTCCTGGGGCTTCTCCGGCGACGCGGGCGCGGGCGACCTCTATTCGGTCTACCTGCTCAAGGAGGGCGTCGCGATCGACCAGACGCCGCCGCCGAACCTGACCGGCGTCAACGCGCAGCTCGCGCTCTACGACTTCGACGCCAACGGCAACTATGTCATCGGCGACAAGGACTGCCTGGTCACCGCGCTCGGCAAGAACGGCACCGACCATGTCTTCTCGATCGCCGAGGGCGTGGCCAACATCAAGGGCCAGAAGCGCACCCGATATGCGGCGCTGCGCCACCGCGAGACGGAAACCTTCGACCTCTTCCGCATCCCGACCGAGGTGCACACCTTCGGCGCCAACCCCACCATCGTAACGCTCAATCATGGGCCGGTCGCCACCATCCGCGAAGTCCTGGTCGAGAAGGAAGTGACCGAAACTGTCGTGCGCGGCGGCGCGCCGAACGGCTCCGACGCGCTGGTGAATACCGGGGTGACAGCCATCCTCGAGGTGAAGCAGGGCGCCACGACCTATGCCACGCCGGCGGATTACACCAAGGCCGGCGACCTGGTGTCCTGGGCAGCCGGCGGCGCCGAGCCGGCGACCGGGTCGAGCTACACCGTCAAATACCGCTATCTCGGCATCGTCTCGCCGACCGACATCACGGCGACGAGTATCACCGTTGCAGGCGGCGTCAATGGCGGGCAAATCCAGGTCGATTACGATTTCAAGCTGCCCCGCGTCGACGTGCTCGGCATGGATAGCGACGGCAACTCGGTCTACCTGAAGGGCGTTTCGAGCCGCACCAACGCCCTGCCGCCGACGGTGCCGGCCGACGTGCTGCCGCTGGCGCTTATCGAGAACAACTGGACCGGCACGCCCGACGTGACCGACGTGCGTGTCCGCGCCTACACGATGGCGAAGATCGATCGCATGTACAACAGCCTGGTCGACGCGCTGGATCTGATCGCGCTGGAAAGGCTGCAGCGCGACATCGACAGCCGCGAGCCGATCTCGAAGAATGGCGTCTTCGTCGACCCCTTCACCTCCGACCGCTACCGCGATGAGGGCGAGCCGCAGACTGCAGCCGTATTCGGCGGGCTGTTGCGTCTCGCCATCGACCCGACGTTCCACCCGATCAACCTGCCGGGCGTCACGCTGCTCAACTGGACCGAAGCGGTCGCGGTCGAGCAGGCGCTTGCAACCCGCTGCACGAAGATCAACCCGTACATGAACTTCACGCCCCTGCCGGCGTCGATGACGATCAACCCGCCGGTCGACTACTGGACCGAGAGCGCCACCGAATGGGCGTCGGACAGCGCCGCCGCTCTGTCATCGCCCGTCGTCGTCACCACGACGCGGTCGACCAGCGGGCGCACCACGACCACCACGACGACGATGCAAAGGGAAACGATCCAGAGCTCGACACGCGAGGAGACGCTGGCCTATCTGCGGCAGATCTCGCTGCAGTTCACGATCAAGGGCTTCGGCGCTGGCGAGAACCTCACCAAGCTCGACTTCGACGGCATCGATGTCAATCCCGGCGGGCTGTCGGCCAATGGCGCCGGCCAGATCATCGGCAATTTCATGATCCCGGCCAACGTGCCTGCGGGCTCGAAGGGGCTCGTCGCCGAGGGCCAGGGCGGCTCGAAGGCCGCGGCCATCTTCGTCGGCCAGGGCACGATCGACATCGAGACGCTGCGCCGTGTCGTCACCACTACCGTCCAGCAGACGTCGGTCACCGCTCCACGAGAGACCGGCGGGTCTGGCGGCGGAGGTGGCGGCAATGGCGGCAGCCGGTCCGACCCGCTAGCGCAGACTTTCACCTTGACCGAAAGCCGGCATATTGCCGGCGTCAATCTCAAGGTCTGCCTCGTTGGCGACCCGGACAATCCGATCGTGCTCGAGCTGGTCGAGGTCGAGAACGGCATCCCCACGGTCAATGTGATCGCGCAGGCCTTCTACGACATGAACGGCGCGATCATCGGCCAATGGACCGAGATCCGCTTCCCCTATCCGGTCTGGCTGCCGGCCGGCGTCGAATACGCCTTCGTCGTCAAGACGAATGACGGCAACCATTCGATCAAGACTGCGAAGCTCGGCGATTTCGATGCCGAGCTTCAGCAGCCGGTGGCCGCGCAGCCTTACTCGGTCGGCGTCATGCTCTCGTCGTCCAATGCCGTGACCTGGACGCCGCACCAGGATGAGGACATCTGCTTCCAACTGATCGCCGCCAAGTTCGCGGCGACCACCAAGACGGTCAATGTCGGCACCTTCGCCGTCACCAACATGAGCGACCTCCTGATCCGCGCCGACGTCGAACTGCCGACCGCGGCTGCGGGCATGCACTTCGAGGTCCAGCTCGATGACGGCTCGGTCACGCTGCTCAATCCTGGCCAGGCATGGGAGCTGCAGACCTTCTACACCGGCAATGTCCAGGTCCGGGCGGTGCTTTCCGGCTCGGCGAAGGTCTCTCCGGTGCTGTTCCCGGTGATCCTTGCGATCGAGGGCGAATTGCGAACGACCGGCACCTATGTGACCCGGGCCTTCGACATGGGCACCGGCGTCGACATCCTGTCCTACCTGAAGACGAAGATCCCGACCGGCGCCACCATCGCCATGCACGCGGACGCGGCCAACGATGCATGGACGGCGATGCCGCAACTGACGCAGACACCGCTTCAGGACGCTGGCTGGATCGAGCGGAAGTACAACGTCCTCGGCTTGAACGCCAATCCGGTCGGCCGCATCCGGATCACGCTCACCGGCACGCCGGCGGCGCGCCCTATGGCCTATGACTTCCGCGCGATCTCGACCCCGTAACCCTTGCCAGGACCGCCATGCCCGTTGAAAACACCACGCCGAACCGGGGCTACCAGCTTCCGTTCGGCAGCAACAACCTCGAGGACGATGTCCTGCGGCTGATCGCGGCCTACTCCGCGATCGATGTCGACATCGCCGGTCTGCTCGTTTCTGTCGCTCAGCGCGCTCTGCTGGTCCATGGCCATGTCATCGCCGACACGACCGGACTTCAGGCGGCGCTCGACGCAAAGCAGGACGAGAGCGAGAAGGGCGGCGCTAACGGCTACGCTTCGCTCGGCTCGGATGGCAAGGTGCCGGCCGCGCAGTTGCCGTCGGCGCTCTTCGGCTCGCTCAACTATCAGGGCGACTGGAACGCCAACACCAACACCCCGACCATCCCGGCGGCCGCCACTGGGAACAAGGGTTGGTACTATATGGTGTCCGTCGCCGGCGCGACGAGCGTCGGCGGCATCACCGACTGGAAGGTCGGCGATTGGGCGGTCTCCGATGGCACCAAATGGGTCAAGATCGACAACACCGACGCCGTCGCGTCGGTGGCCGGCCTCACCGGACCGATCACCGCCGCTGCCCTGAAGACGGCCTTGGCGATTGCCGTCGCCGACATCACAGACGCCTCCGCGAATGGCCGATCGCTGATTGCGGCGGCCAACTACGCCGCGATGAAGACGCTGCTCGGCATCACGGCGGCGGACATCACTAACGCGTCGGCCAACGGACGCTCGCTGATCACCGCAGCCGACTACGCGGCGATGCGGACCCTTCTCGGGCTGGCAGCGGCAGCAGCCACGGCGACCGCCAACACGCTTGCGCAGCGCGACGCATCGGGCGATATCGTCAGCCGCCTGTTCCGCTCGGAGTATGCCGTGACCGGCGGCACGGCCTATTTCTGCGGTCAGAATGCGCTCGGCTCCGGCGCCGACAACTACATTCGGCCCATGACCCCCGCGCAGGCGGCGGCGCTGCTCGCCTCTTCGCTGAAGCTTCAACTCTTCTACGAGAGCGCGCAGCAGACATGGACTAACGGCGGCACCCTGACCTTGGCACATGGTTTAGGCGTCAAGCCAAAGATGTACCATGCATATGCAACCTGTATAGCTGCAGACGGTGGCTATTCCGTGGGTGATGAAATTCTTCTTGCCACATGGGCTTCTGATGCCGCCGATGGTCGTGGTGTGAGTTTACGACCTGACGCGACAAACATTACGGTCTATATGGGCGCAAATGGTCTCATAATGGTATCTTCCACCGGCGGATATAACTACAAGTCCAACCCTGCGTCGACTTGGAAGCTCATCATAAGGGCATGGGCATGACAAAGTTCTTCGTCGACAGAAACGGTTTCTATCTAGGAGGATTCGATGGCGCCGAACCCCCGGAAGGCGCGATCGAGGTGCTGGAAGCGCCCGAGGATGCCCGCCAGATCTGGCGGGATGGAGTCTGGGGCGCGCCGCAAATCTCTCCGCCCGATTCGGTCTCGGCGCGACAGTTCAAGCTGCAACTCCTCTATGCCGGTCTCTTGGATGAGGTCGAGGGATGGATTGCCGGACAGGCGACGGCAGTCCAGATCGCCTACGGCAACAGTGGCTCGTTCGTGCGCCAGTCTCCGATGATGCAGGCCGGATTTGCGTCGCTCGGCTTTACGTCTAAGCAGATCGATGAGTTCTTTGTGGCGGCGGCTATGCTTTGAAATGAGCGGCGATAAAGGCGTCGATCGGGCCAGTCAAAGTTTCGGCTTCTCGCTTGACCGTCTCAACGTCCCAGTCCCACCACCGGATCGTCATTAGCTTCGAGATGGTGCCTTCGTCAAAGCGATACCTGACCACGCGAGCTGGGTTGCCGGCCACAACGGCGTAGGGTGGGATGTCCTTGGTTACGACGGCATGTGCACCGATGACTGCACCGTCACTGATCGTCACGCCCGGTAAAATCGCAGCGTTCCTTCCGATCCAAACGTCGTTACCGACCCGGATGCCTCGACGTTTACCGAGACTCGCATCCGGTGACGGTTGCTTGAGAACGCAAAAATGTATCGGGAAGGAAGTCGCGCAGTCGTGGACGTGTCCACTCTTGCAGTAGAATTGAACGCCACTGGCGATCGAGCAATAGGACCCAACTACTAGCGGAGCGTCTTGTGAGGCCATCCATACGCTTTCCGTGTTAACCCCATATGTGTAACGGCCTACGGTGGCAAAATCTGGCAACTTCAACTGCATGCCGAATAGGCGGTTCTTTCTTAGCCATTGAGAAAGTTTCGACATTTGCTTCCGATACAAGTTCTCTGAACAGTATAAAATCCCTTAGCCGATAGCTACCTTAATGGCTAGAGCGATCGGCAAACAGCCCGCGGTCAGCGGGCTTTTTTATGCCCGCACTTCGCAACCCACAGGAGAGACTGTCATGACCGACCCCGTCTTCGGGATCACCATCCGTCGCGACGCCAACGAGGCGGCCGTGCCGTCCAATGCGCTGATGAGCGTCGTCGGCATCTGCATGCCCTTCGCCAAGGCCGCAACGGCCACGCAGGAAGCCTTCGACGCGGCGTTTCCCGTCGGCGTCGCCGTCCGCATGAACTCCAACGACACGACCAAGCTGGCGCTCTGCGACCCCGATTCGCTCTTCATCGACGCCGTCGAGGGGATCAACGCGCAGCTCGGCCCCTACCAGGTCGCCGCGCAGATGGTCGTCAACCGCGTCGCCGAGGGCGCCGACATCGCGGCCACCATCGCCAACATCGTCGGTTCGTCGGTCAACGGCACCGGCATCAACGCCTTCGTCAATGCCGGCGCCGATCTCGGCGTCTATCCGCGCCTCATCCTGACGCCTGGCTATACAACCCAGCAGTTCGGGGCGCTGACCGGGCTGGCGCTCACCACGCAGGGCACCAACATGACGGCCGCGCCCGACGTCGCCTTCACCGGCGGCGGCACCGACCCGAACAAGGTTCTGCCGACCGCGCATGCCGTCATGGGCACCGGGCCCGACGCGCAGAAGGTGGCCTCGCTGGTCATCGACAGCCCCGGCGCCTATCTCTCGGCGCCGCTCAACGTGACCTTCTCCGGTGGCGGCGCCGATGCCGGCAAGGTGCTGCCGACCGCGACCGCGACGGTCGAGGAGCTCGCCAACGCCGTCTGCGCGGCGTTGCCCGAGGTGCTGAACAAGATCCTAGCCGTGGCGATCGTCGACGGGCCGAACGGGCTCACCGCCTTCACCCAGTGGCGCGAGACCCTCTCGTCCGACCGCCTGATCCCGGTCACGCCCGGCGTCAAGCGCATCGACAAGGACGGCGATATCGTGACACGCCCGGCCGCGCCCCGCATCGCCGGCGTCGCCGTGCGCCGCGATTACGAGAATGACGGCCGGCCATTCCGCTCCTGGGCCAACCAGGCGCTTTATGGCATCGTCGGCCCCGAGCAGAACTATCGCTTCTCGCTCACCGACGGCTCGACCGAGGGGCAGGAGATACTCGCCGCCCAGGGCGGCATCATTGTGCGCGGCGACAGCGGCGACGACTTCGCCATCGCCGATGGCGGCTTCGTCTATATCGGTACCGACAATCTGTCGGCGCAGACGATCTGGCAGCAGTATCACAAGGTGCGCGGCCGCGACTTCA
This sequence comes from Mesorhizobium sp. WSM4976, assembly GCF_029625685.1. NCBI lineage: Bacteria > Pseudomonadati > Pseudomonadota > Alphaproteobacteria > Hyphomicrobiales > Phyllobacteriaceae > Mesorhizobium > Mesorhizobium sp. WSM4976. The sequence goes on along the minus strand of NZ_JARTVT010000014.1, from coordinate 82,956 downwards.
TCGAGCTCACCTGCTTGCGCACGCTTCGCCAGTTCCTGGGTAAGTTCAACCTGACGACCCAGACCATCCAGTCGGTCGTCAACACCGTGCATGACATCCTCGCCAAGGCGGAAGCCAATGGCGACATCCTCGGCTTCAAGGTGCGCTTCGATCCGGAGCTCAACAACGCGCAGGATCTGCGCGCCGGCCATATCTATATCGACGCGCAATTCGAGGAAGCGCCGGTGTTCCGCCGCCTGACCATGACCAGCCGGCCTTATGCGCCCGCCCTGCAGGCGACGATTGACGAGCTAGTCGCCAGGCAGAACCTCATCTCCTGATCGCGTCGGCGCCTTGCGCGCCGGCTCGCCTCTTCATCCCAACTCCCGCCTGAAAAGGAACGCCAGCCATGGCCGAAAAACTGCTGCTGCTCGAACAGGTCAACCTCTTCGTCGGCGACCAGGACCCGGAAGATTCGAACCACATCAAGCTGCAGTCGCTGGGCTTGCCCACGCTGGAGCAGGTGACCGTCAACCATCTCGGCGGTGGGGCGCCCGGCGAGGTGGAATGGGGCATGAATGCCATCAAGGCGCTGCAGCCGACCTTCAAGCTCGCCGGCTTCGCCGAGTCGAGCTACCGCGCCATGGGCGTCGGCACCAACCAGCCGCTGAACTTCACCGGCTACGGCGTCCTGAAGAACAAGCAGACCGGCGACGCTTTCCAGGCGAAGACGGTCATTCGCGGCATCGTCAGCCGGATCGCACCGGATGCCTTCGACCGCTCCTCGGCCTTCGGCCACGATCACCAGATCGGCGAGGTGACCCACTACGAGCTCTCGGTCGACAACGAGGAATGGTTCTACTGGGACTATTTCACGACCCGCCGCCGGCAGTTCGGCGTTGACGAGTTGACCCGGGCCCGCGTGCTGCTGGGCATTGAATGATGCCGCCGAAGAACGCGATAGAGGACTTCATGACGGGCGCCGACGAAGCGCCCGTCACGGCCGCCGACGAAGCGCCCGTCACGGCCGCCGAGCCGCCGCCGGCAGAGGCCGCCATCGAGGAGTGGGAAGTCTCGCTCGACCTGACCGATGCCGATTACCGCTATCTCACGCTGCGGCGCGCCATCACGCGCGGCGGCGGGAAGATCGCGCGGATCAGGATGCGGCCGGCCATGCTCGAGGATATCGACGACTGGTCGAATGCCGAGATCAGCAATCGCGAGCTGCTGGCGCGGCTATGCGATCTTCCGCCCGCCGTGCTGAAGAAGCTCGCCTGGGACGACGCGGAAGCCTTGATGGAGATGTTCCACCAGGTCGTGCCGGAATTCGTCTTTGCCGCCGTAAAGGATGATGCCTGATGGCCAAGATGTCGGCGGAGCTGATCGTCAGCCTGCTCGATCGCGTGTCGGGCCCGGCCGCGAAGGCGCGCACCAGCTTGACCGCCCTGCAGCGTGCCGAGCGCGACGTATACCTTGCGCGCAACAACACACGGCTGACGCGCACCCAGGTCGCCGAGGAGCGGCTGCTGGCGGTGCAGGATGCCGAACGGCAGAAGCGGCTGGCGCAATGGGCGACCTTCGGCAAAGTCGCCGGCGTTGCCACCGCCGCTGCCGGTTATGTCGCGATCCGCACGGCGCGCGACTATGCGCAGCTCGAGCGCACGATCGGCCGCATCGTCATCAATGCCGACAAGCCGGCGACCGCGATCAGGCCGACGATCGCCGTGCTGCAGGAACTTGCCGATAAATCGAAGATGCCCTTCGACAATGTCGTGCAGGGGCTTGAGACGCTTATTGCTTCCGGCCGGTCGCTTGAGGACGGCCTCGCATTCCTGCCGACTGTCGCCCGCACCGCGCAGGCATCCGGCGCCGAGATTTCCGATATCGCGCTCACAGCCGATGCGCTCTCCAATTCGCTTGGCATAACCGCCGACAAGATGCAGGAGGCCTTTGACATCCTCGCCGCCGAAGGCAAGGCCGGCAAATTCGAGCTGCGGGACATGGCGGCGGAACTGCCGGCAATCACGCCCGCTTTCGCCGCGCTCGGTTACAAGGGCACGGAAGGCCTGAAGCAGCTTGCCGCGATGCTGGAGATCGTGCGCAACCAGACAGGATCCTCGTCCGAGGCAGCGACAAACTTTTCGAACATCCTGCAGAAGGCCTATGGCAACGAAGTCGCCAAGAACTTCAAGAAGTACCATATCGACATCCGCCGCGAGATGGACCAGACGCGGAAGGAGGGCGGCAACGTCATCATGACGCTGGTCGAAGCGACGCAGAAAGCCCTCAAGGGCGACCTTTCGAAGCTGCCGCTGATCTTCACCGACATCCAGATGCAGCAAGGCATGCGGGCGCTGCTCACGCAGTTGCCGGAATTGGAGCAACACCTTGCGGCGCTCAAAAATGTCTCCGGTACCGTAGCTAGCGACTTTGCCCAGATCACGGGAGATTCCGAGGGCAACTGGCAGCAGTTGATCAACAACATCCAGAAGACGGCGACAGCGCTTGGCGACCTGTCGGGCAGGGCGCTCAACCCTACCCTTGAGAAGGTCAATAGCCGCCTGGACGACATGATGGCGGTCGACAAAGGCTACGAGGCTTTGCGCGGCAGCGGCCGTGATCCACTGGCCTATGCCGCCGAATTCAAGGAACGCTTCAACAAGCAGCATCCTGAACTCGGCATGTTCGATCGCTTCACCGGCGCCTCGGCCGAGAAGGCTTTTCGCGATGCCCTGGCGCAGCTCGGCCGCGGTGAGATCAAGAGCGTCTTCGACGCGCTGCAGACGAAGATCCTCGAGGATCGCCAAACGCGAGAGTCCAACGCCGGGATGTCGACGGCGAGCGCTCCTGTGCCAACGCCTCGGCCTAAGAGCTGGGCGGAAATGACGCCCCAAGAGCGGCAGTATCAGATTTACGCCCAGGGTCGGCATGCGCCGGCCAAGGGCGGTCAGGCCTATGTGCCGCCCGCGCCGGGCAATCCCGGCATCGGCCCGAACGTCGCCGGCTTCGACGCCGACGAATTCGAGCGCCGACTGCAGTCCGGCGGCGCCGACGCCGGCAACAAGATCGCCGAAGGGGGCACGCAGGCCGGCCAGAATGCCGCGCAGACATTCACGTCCGGCGTGGCCGGGGCCGGGTCGTCGTTCGGCAAGAGCGCCGCGGCGGCCTTTATCGCCGGCGTCAGCGGCTTCCTCTCTTCCGCCAAGGCGGACCTGATGCGGCCGGTCGGCTCGCTGGGTGGCAGGACGACCGGCCAGCAGGTGCAGTCCGATACACGCGGACAGGCGATCGACTTTGGAGGGCCGCGCTGATGGACCGAGAACCCGCTCTGTCAAGCGGAGGTTAAGGCTTTAAGCATATTCGAGAGATGCGGGAGAAGCGAAAACTTGAAGCGCCGTTGGGAACTTAGGTACGAAGACAACCACTGGGCGGCTGCTGCTTCTGCCACTATTGTCGCCGTGCTCTCTGCGTTCATTTACGCCTTCTTCTCTCAAGCGGACCCTGGGTTTGCAACGTCGTTTTCAAGCGCTTTTTTGCTCAGTGCCGATCTCGGAAAGTGCTCTTCGTCATTCTCCGCGATCGTTATGGCGCAGATCGTCTATTCCATCGTTGTCACTTTGCTTTTGGTGTCTATTGCTGGAAGGTGCGTGTTTGGTGCGATCACAGATGCCGGAAGCCGAAAGTCGTTCTTATGGATCGCTGTCGGGGCGCTGCTTTTCGGTGGGTTCCTCATCGGGATTGCAACGGCCGAAAACGGATGGTGGTTCTCCGGAAGCCGCAGATCAATCAATAGGGCGCTTTCGTTTCAACAAGCATGCTTGAACAGCCATCAAATTCTCTATCCGCAGCTCTATCTCATGAGTATCTGGCTTGCCGGGATAACCTGGATGGCTTTACTGATGCTACTCACGCTCACGCGGAAAGCGGCATATCACCGTGAGTACGAAGACTTGCCCAGGGATCCGCAGCTTCGGGAAGAAATCCTCAGAATTCGAGCGAAGTATCCTCCCATTCACTTGACGAAAGCGAAGAAGATCCTCGGCATGGTAGGCATAGTTATAGTTATTGGATGCTGCCTCGTCGGTCTGGCGCATGGTCTTTACAAAGCAGGTATCGCATTCGAGCTGTTGGCCTTGGGACGCTAAGCAAGGCATTGCGCTATCGAAAACGCGGCACCGGTTCCGGCGCATCTGCCTTCCGCAGATGGTTAACTCGACTGCAGATCGCTTCGATCACCACAAATGGACATTAAGAGGCATCCATGCTGATGAAAGTCGGGTTGGTCGAGTTCGACTTGGCCTTCAACATCGACACACATTCGCGCGAGACCACGCACGACTATGCGGAAAAGCCAGTGGTCGGCGCGATGCCGCCCCTTGAGGATGTTGGCGTCGGGTCGGAAACGCTCACCGTCTCCGGTCGCCTGATCCCGTCGAAGCTTGGTGGGCTGGGCACGTTGAACATCCTGCGCAATGCCCAGCTCGCCGGCAAGCCGCAACTGGTGACCCGTGGCGATGGCAGCGTCTTCGGCTTCTACGTCGTGCAATCGGTCAACGACGAGCACACCTTCCTCGATCGCGACGGCGTCGGCCAAGTCATCGACATCACCGTCAAGCTGCAGAAGTCGGCCGCTCCAGCGCCGGCTGATTTCTTTGCCTCGCTGTTCACTCTGCTCGCAGGGTAGATTGGAACGTTGCCTATAGACCGATCTATGTGTGAAAAGGCCGCGACGGTGGCTCTGCAAGAGTGATAAGGTTGCCGTCAGGGTCTGTGACTTGCGCGATCTTCCCATAGTCACCCTGCTTTTCCCCGACGATGCTCACGCCAATTTCTTCGAGCGATCGGCGGGCTTGGTCCATTTTCGGCACCACAACCGTCATCCTTCCGGAGCCTGCATGCTCCTCGTCATGGAAGATCTGGATGTTGGCGCTGGCGACACCGCGCCACTGGATTAGACCATCCATGGGACGATCGTCAGGCCTTCTTTCGAAGAGTTGAGTGTAGAACTGCTCCGCGCGATCCATGTTTGCCGTCGCAAGCGCGGCATAGATTGCTTGAATGTGCATTCGCTGTCTCCCTTCTCGCCGCTCAATGAGCAAGGGAGCGGTCTTGTTCCAAGATCCCCGGTATCCCCCCCCGAAAGGCTCCGATCATGACAGAGACTGTCACCGTGAAGACGGAAGGCACGACGCTGTCCGCGCTGCTCGCCCGTCACTACCGCAAGGTCTATGCGGGCGTGATCGCAAAGACCTATGCCCTCAACCAGGACCTGTCGCAAAGCGGTCCATATCTGCCGGTCGGCCGCGTCATCACGGTGATGGCGCCGGCGGAAATGCAGGCGGAGGTCGCCGCGGCCAGGCCGGTGGTTGATCTGTTCGCATGAGAAAGGGCCACTTCCGCGTCGTCATCGGCGGGCAGGACGTCACCTCGCGCTTCGTACCGCTGCTGATCTCGCTGTCGATCACCAAGAGCGGCACCGAAGCGACGCAGTCGGCGAGCTTCACGCTTGACGACAAGGAGTCGACGGTGCGGTTTCCGAAGACCGGCACGCCGGTATCGATCGAACTCGGCTGGCAGGGGGGCGCGATGCGGACCTTCGAGGGCGAGGTCGACACGTGCGACTGGTCGACCGACAGAGGATCCGGCAGCGTCCTTTCCATCACCGCACGCTCGGCCAGTCTGAAGGGCAAGGTCAAACAACCGGCCGACCGGCACTGGGAAAAGAAGACGCTCGGCCAGGTGCTGCAGGACGCCGCGCAAGATGTAGGCCTGTCGATCAAGGTGCATCCGTCGCTGGCCAGCCGGCAGTTGGAATACGAGGCGCAGGACAATGAAAGCTTCTTCGCCTTCGCCGACCGGCTGGCGCGCGAGCATGGCGCGACCTTCGCCATCAAGGGGACGCAGGCGGGCTTCGTGCCGCGCAACGCCAGCGTCTCGGCGACCGGCCAGCCGCTGCCGACTGTTCGTATCACCCGCGGCATGGTGATTTCGGCGAGCGGCCTGACGCCAGTGACCGACCGGCCGCGCTTCAAGAAGAAGAAGGGCCGCTGGTACGACATAAAGAAGGCCAAGCAGATCATCGAAGAGGTCGAAACCGGCGACGATGTCGAGCCGGAAGACGTGCTGCGCTTCATGGAGCCGGACGAGACGGCGGCTAGGACCCGCGCCGATTCCGATCGCGTCGACGGCGCGCGCTCGAAGGGCGCCGGCTCGATCATCATCGAAGGCGAGCCGACCGCCGAGCCGGAAGGCACGGCGATCATTGAGCTGCGGCCCGGCGTCGACGGCAGCTACACCATCGCCTCGATCGCGGACACGCTCGACCGCGGCAGCGGCTACACCACGCAGATCTCGCTCGGCAACCCGCAGGGCTCGGCCGGGGCTGACAGCCGCTAGGTCGAGAGCAGTCTCACCCTCGTCAGGCGCATGCGCGCCAGTCTTCGTGCCGAACTGTGGAATGCCTCCCGCTCGGCTTCGATCAGGAATTCAAGCGTCATCAGGTCGAGCAGGAATTCATCCACGGCTTGAGCCAGTTCGTGCGACTTGCCTTTGATTTGACCAAGCAGCGCGCGCGCCTCCGCGACCAGGTTGGCGCCGCCGGCGTCGATCAGCTGCTCAAGCTTGCTGAAGCAATCCAAATCTGAAGTTCCCCCTGCCGCGGCCCTCAATCGCCGACGAGCCGGAAAGTTCCCCAAGCAAAAGGAAAATTTACATGACCGCATCTCGCGAGCAGGAATCGCTCGCCCGCGTGCTCGCGCATGAGGGCGGCTACAGCAATCATCCCGATGACCCTGGCGGCGCCACCATGAAAGGCGTGACCCAGCGCGTCTATGACGCCTATCGCAAGAGCAAGGGGCTGGCGCTCCGCTCGGTGAAGAGCATCACCAGCCAGGAACTCTTCGAAATATACGACCGCCAGTATTGGGACGCCGTGAAGGGCGACCAGCTCCCCGCTGGGATCGACTATGTGGTTTTCGACGGGGCGGTGAACTCCGGGCCGAAGCAGTCGATCATGTGGCTGCAGCGCGCCCTCGGTCCGCTCTATCAGGGCCGTGTGGACGGTGTAATCGGTCTCGGCACTATCGCCGCAGTTCAGGCATGCAACAACCATGACGCCCTGATCGACCGCATCTGCGACCAGCGCCTCGCCTTCCTGCAGCACCTGAAGGGCTGGAAGACGTTCGGTCGCGGCTGGTCTTCGCGCGTGGCCGAGGTTCGCTCGATCGGTCAGGCCTGGGCCACCGGCGCGATGCCGCAAATGGCGAACTTCGTCGACGGTGGTCAGGCCAAGGCCTTCGTCGAAGATGCAACGACTGCCCCCTCGACCGCGCCGGCCGACGCGGCGGCTGGTGGCGGGGTCGCCGGCATCGGGCTTTCGGGCACGCTGGCCGAGCTGCAGAGCCAGCTTTCGCCGTTCTCATACACCAGCGAGTGGATCGGCAAGGTCGTCGCAGTCCTCGCTTTGGTCAGTGCCATCTTGGCGATCGGCGGCCTCGCCTATGGCCGGTACGCCCGCCGCAAGGCCGCACGCCTTGCCATCGCCACCGGCACGGCGGGCTGACCCATGGAGAACCTGAAGGCAGTTCTCACCCTGGTCATCGAGCAGGCGGTGCCGGTCCTCGCCGGGTTCGCGGCCGGGGTGCCCGTGGGCATGGCGATCATCTGGTGGGTTTTCCTGTGAGCCTGCTCATCACCTTCATTGCCGGCCGACTTGGCGTCACGCGCCTGATGGGCGGTCTGATCGCTTGGGGCGCAATCGCGCTCGTCGTCTCGGGCGCGGCGCTCGGGGCCTACCAACTCATCAAGCACAAGGGCGCCGACGAGCTGCGCGCCAGGATCGAAAAGGAGAACCAGCATGCGATCAACGAGGGCATTGATGCTCGCCTGTCTTTTGACGACTGCATCGACGCTGGCGGCGTGTACGACTTCCGCCGTCAGCGGTGTGCCAGCCCTGCGCTCGGCCCTCGGTAACAGCCTGGCCGGCGCGCAGGGCAAGACGCTGGCCGACCAGAACAGGATCGACCGGACCATGGCGCCCGGCTGCGCCATCGGTCTCTACACGCCGGCCGAATGCGACCGGCACACCAAGGCAAGCGCGGCTCGCCGCGGCGAACTGAACTAGCCGGGGTGAGGACAGGCCGGATGACGGACTTCAATTCGAACGTCGTGTTCCTGATCGCCGTCATCGGCGCCGTGGGCGGGCTGTGGTGGCGCATCGAGGCGGCGATCAAGGCCGCGCGCGACGAGGTCAAGAAGGATGCGCGCGATGCGCATTTCCGCGCCGACACGGCGATGGCCGCGATCTCCCTGCTGACCGAGCAGCTCGCCGCGCACAAGCTCCACGTTGCAGAGACCTACATCACAAAGGCTGGCCTTCGTGAATTCCGTGACGAGGTGATGACCGGTGTTCGCGACCTGAAAGGGAGCGTGTCGACACTGCACGAGCGCATGGACCGCTTCATCGAAGGCGACAAGATGGCCAGGCGACGGTCACCCGAATCACAATGACATCGCCGCTGGCTCAAGCCGACGGGGTTTTTGTTTCGCGCTCGCGTGGAATATAGAAGGCCTCTCCTGATGGGACCTTTGCGACGAACTGGAGAGTGAACAAAAGCCGATCTTGGTCATCGGTCACGTTCATGATCCACGGGGTCATATGCTCCCAGAAATGCTGCTTGCTGTCGTTTATCATCTCGCCGGCAGCCCGCACCGCCTCCTGCCGCGCGGCGTCCAGATCGGGGAGGTCGACCCCTTGATCATCGGGGTTGAATTCGCCGTTGTCGACATGGAAATGGAAAATGGGCATATCGCTGTCCCTACTGAACAACGGGACAACTCTCGGCCCGGCACTTTGTTTCGCAGTGGTGCCGTCTCGTCATCGCCAATGCAGCTTGATGTAGCAAAGTGGAACACTTTGCACGCCGCCGAGTTATCTGTGCAGCGGTCGGCCCTCCGGGGGTGTTAGCCGCTGGACTGGAAAAAGTCGCAGGGAGCCCGTCGCTTACGCTTATTAGCTGCGACGGGCTTTTCTTTAGCGAGAACTAAAATTGTTAGTGCGTGACCGGGGCTTAAGGCGCATGATAGCTATCTGCCCCGGGTGAAACCGGGGTAAGGGCCCGGCCTGTCCCTGAAGTCCCCCGACTCACCCCGCAGGCCGGGTATCGTGTGTCTGCTAATTCAGCCTGGATCCAGCGGCGCACCCGCCCTAGTCAACAATCAGAGATGTCACGGGTCAATTTTGTCCCGTTTGAGGGATCAACCGGGGGATACCCATGAAGAAGACTTATGAGAAGCCAACTCTCCACAAGCGCGATCGCCTTGGGGCCATCGCAGCACAGGTGATCATTGTTTCTGGCCCTGTCGGGTAGACCTTAGCGCCTGGCAGCACATCAAGCCCGCGGGCTCCGGCCGGCGGGCTTTTTGCATCCCAAAGGCACTAATTTGCCTTGTTAGCCAATGGTCTCTTCCTCTTGGGTGCAACGTAGCTCGTCACAAGGCGCACAGCGCTCGCCTTGACTGTGATGCCAAGATCCTTGCCCCCAACCGTTACAGTGTCGTCGTCGACGCGTGTGACCTCGCCCGTTAGCTCGATCTTCTGCCCGCTGCTGATGTGTGGCGTCCGATCAACGATCGAATGCGGTTGACCATAGGAGGGGATCAATACAGCGACCCTGTCCTCCGTCACCCGCTTGCGAATCGTTGCGGTGATCGCAACCCTGTCTCCGACCTTGATGCTGCCCTTCGCCATATAGCGAGTCTGGGGCGGCTCATCGGTCAGTCAAGCTTGTTCTAATGTACATAAAATTGTCTGCAACCAGGCTCTCGGTTCAGCGTTAATATCGGCGAACCCTCAGGGGTGTAGCCGCTCCCACAGGTAGATCGCAGGAGCCCGTTGCCAATCTCTCCCGAGTGGCAGCGGGCTTTCCATTTCGGACTCGAAGCGACAGCCGGTACGCGGTATAATTTCGCCGTGGCGCGGGAATTGTTTTCGCCCTGCGCTTTTGAGGGTAGTCCCATGGCGAAATCACACTTAACAGCAATGGATGTCGAAATCATTCGATCAGCGTTCCGCAACGAAGTCCACGACAAGAAGCTGCCGGAAAGCGAGTGGCGGCAACTGGCCGCTGACCTGATCGAGACCTACACCGGCAATAAGGTGGTTGATCCACAGATGCTCGAATGGATCATGCGGAAATAGCCGGGAGCGGCACGGCCGGCAGAGCGCTCAAGCCGGGACATGGGCCATAATGGCCGTTTACCTGCTCCTTGCTCTCAGGACACCTCGCGGGCAATACTCCTCGATCGTCGCGCGGATTAGGCGCAGGGCGGCGCGGCAGTCCGGATCGTTTATTCGGCTGCCGCTCATTTCGAGAAATCCCGCGCCACGGGCTCAGCCGCGCTGAACTCCGAGATGCTGCTCGCCTGTTCGTCGATCACTCGGAACCAGTGCTCCTGCAAAGCTCTCGTAGAGACGGGCGCGGCAGCGACAAGCTCCACTGCCTTTAGCGGCTCTTCGGCGTCAACAATTTGCGATGAGACGACTTCTTCGCCGTAAAGCTCTTCCACCTGGTATCGGGGCATTCCCTCACCTTTGTCCGAGGGCCTTCGCCGCGCGCTCGAGAGTGGCCCGATCATTGCCGTGCTTTTTGATCAGTTCGCGAACCTGTTGGGCCGTCAGCCCAACCTTCTGGGCGAAATACTCCACCTCATAGTCCTCGTCGGCCGAGACCCTGTCCCGGTCTCGGAAGTCCCGCTTGCTCTTGTCATCTGCCATGGTGTGCTCCTCCTGAATGTTGAAGAACATTGATGACGCCTTGAAAGTTCCCGCTTTCTTTAGCCACCGCTAACGGAACCGAAAGAACGCTGCGCTATTGAATCGCCGTTCGGGGATGTGTGCATGCGTAGGGACGGCGTCAGGCTCAGCTTCATCAAGCCGATGGAGCCGGAGCGATTCGACAATCCGCCGGCCGGCGCCGAGTGGTGCCACGAAATCAAATTCGACGGCTACCGGACGCAGGTGATCAAGGATGCCGATGGCATCCGCCTCTACACCAAGAGCGGCATCGACTGGACGGCAAAATACCGGCCGCTCGCCGCTGAAGCCGAGAAGCTGAACGCGGAAAGCTTCATCATCGAGGGCGAGGCGATCGTGCTCAATGAGAGGGGTCTGTCTGACTTCCACGCGCTCCGCTCGGCCATCACGCGCAGGCCGCAAGATCTCTATCTCGTCGCCTTCGACCTTCTCCACCTCAACGGCCACGACTTGCGTGATATTCCGCTCAAGGACCGGCGCGAGGTGCTGCAGGCGCTTGTTCCGGCCGGCGGGCGCATCCAGTTCAACGAGGCGCTGCCTGGCACGGGCGACACCGTCTACCATCTTGCTTGCGAGGCAAACCTCGAAGGCATCGTCTCGAAGCGGCTGGACAGCGTCTATCGCAGCGGCCCGACGACGATCTGGCGCAAGATCAAATGCTTCGACGAAAAGGTGATGGAGATCATCGGCGTGCAGCGCGAGCGCGGCAAGCCGGCGATGGTGCTGATGGCCGACAAGGGCCGCTACATGGGCGGCGCCTTCGTGACGTTCAAGGCGGAAAAGCGCCAGGCTCTGTGGGATCGCGTACAAGGGAAGGCTGGCGCACCGCCGCCGAAAGGGCTCGCCAAAGAGAAGGCCGAGTGGCTCAAGCCGGGTCTGGTGGGGCGGGTCAGGTTCCTCAAGGGCGAGGAGAGGCTCCGCCACGCGTCGCTAAAGGACTTTTGGTATGAGCCCTAAAGGCAACGCCGCGCCACAAGGCGGTCGGGAAGGCCATCGCCTTGCCGGCGTCAGGGTTGTGGATTGACCCGCTGCCTAATACCGTAGGTCATCTTGTCTGGGCGTAACCATGGTGAACTTGGAAGACCTCTACCGGATATTGCGGACAGGCCATGTGCAGGCACAGGGGATCGTGGATACGGTCCCTGTTCCTTTGCTGGTGCTCGACGGCGCACTCTGCGTCCAGAGCGCCAACCGTGCGTTCTTCCGAACATTCAAAGTCCGGCGCGACGATACTATAGGGAAGCGTATCTACGATCTGGGAGATGGTCAGTGGGATATTCCCGAACTGCGTCGCCTGCTCACGGACGTGATCCCGAAGAGCGCCGCTGTTATCGACTACAAGGTGGAGCACGATTTCCCCGGCATCGGGCGGCGGACCATGCTGGTTACGGCTCGCACCATCAATCAGGAAGACGACGGCACCATCATGTTGCTGTCGCTGGTCGATGCCACTGAACGAACCCGCAGAGAGGCCGAGTTTGAAGTTCTCTTCGGCGAGCTTCGCCATCGGATGAAAAACCTGCTCGGACTGGTCAGGGCACTCGCCAACCAGACCAAGGCTGAAGGCGTGTCGGGGGAGGCATATCGAGACGCGTTCCTTGGCCGGCTTACGGCCGTGGTGGACGCGAATGACCAAGGGTTTGTCGGCGGCGGCGATGGCGACCTCGCCGCGCTGGTAGCACATGCGCTCGAACCGTTCACGGTCAGCCCCAACGCTGTAAAGATCGACAACGGACCTCCTGTTAAACTGGATAGCAAGAGATTGATGTCTCTCGGGCTTGCGCTACATGAGCTGTCGACGAATGCTCTCAAATACGGGGCACTGTCGAAAGCAGGCGGACAGATCCACGTCCACTGGGAGGTTGAGGAAGCAGAGCCCCGGCTCCTCCGGCTCACGTGGACTGAAACCGGAGGCCCCAGAGTGACCCCGCCGGTTTCGACCGGCTTCGGGACCCAGTTGATCCAGTTCGCCATAGCATACGACCAAGGGGGCAAGGTGGAACCTACCTACGCGCCCACCGGTTTAAAGGTACGGATGATCCTTCCGCTCACGAGGGTGAGCCAAGCAGATTGAACTCCGGGTGCACAAGACGGTCCTCATCGTGGAAGATGAATTTCTGATCGCGATGGACCTCAAATCCATACTCGAACGGCAGGGCTGGCGTGTGATTGGGCCAGTTGCGTCCGTAGCGGCAGCTTCCCGGCTGTTGGAACGCGAACTGCCCTCTGTCGCATTGCTCGACGTAAATGTGGGCAATGAACTGGTCACCCCAGTGGCGGAAAAGTTGAGCAGCCTCAATGTGCCATTCGCCGTGGCGAGTGCTTATGACCGGCCGGAGCTTGTCGGCGGGGTCGTTCTAGCGGGTGCGCCAAATGTCGGGAAGCCTACCCCGGAGCGGCGCCTTCTGGAAGTGTTGACGAAGTTGCTGGAACCTCACGCCCTGCGGCCGCGTACCTAAAGGTAATGCTCGCCCTCTGCCCGGTGTTGAAAGCAGAACCAGTGGGGCGCCTGCGTCGGCTTGGCAAAGCCCCAGCCGGCATCCTTGCCGCAACCGGCGTGTTCGCAGACATGGCCGAGGACTGCTACGCGCTCGCGCGGTCGGGTGGCCTCAGAAGGGCGTGTTGGCTCGTCGCTCATGGCGAAAAGATTCCATAAACCGGCTTGACGGACAAGGAATTTGTTCTCATTTCGTTCTCATGGCGCACGAGAAGGTCGATACGCTGGGCAAGGCGACCCGGCACAATTTGCTGCTGAAGGTGGAGTGCGCCTGCGGCAACGTGCGCTACTGCCGGTCGGCCGACCTGATGATGGTCTATGGCGGCGGCGCCGACCCTTTCAAGCTGAAGTTCGACTGCAGCCGCTGCAGGCCCGACATCAAGCTGACGCTGCTCGAGCTGCACCCCGACCACCTGCCGAGGAAGCTCGTCATCCACAAGCCGACGAAAGTCGACGGCAAGATCGTGTGGCACACCGAGCGGTTCCGGCCATGAAGGAGCGCTTTGAGGTCGAGGCTACCGAGAACGGCTACCGGGTGCTCGACCCGGCCGGAAAGGTTGTCGCCACCGTCGAGCGAAGGCCGCAGGCCTTTGAATTCGTCCGCGACCGCGGCGGCCGCGTCCACCTGCAATGGGCAAGGACAGTGATCGGCAAGCAATCTTACCCGCGCGATTTTTCAGCAATGCACACCGGCTTTGGGGCCGGTCGCATCATGACCGTGATCAGCGGGGACCAGCGCGGCCGCTGGGCCTGGTTCGTGAATGGACGGGATCCCGATACCGGCCGTACTGGAGGTTTTTCAGGACGCGAAGACACCAAGGAGCAGGCCGTTGCTCAGCTCGAGGTCTCCTATACCGAATTCATCGCCAATGCCGACAGATATGGAGCTGACAAACGTCATGGCTGAGATCGCGACTGTTCTGCAGAAGTTGCTCGCCGACAACCCAGGCCCGGTCTCGATCGCCGCAGGCATGGCCGCGCTGCGTGCGATCGGAATGGATGAGACGGACGGAGACCTGCAATCGACCGTGGGCACGTTCGCGGCCGAACGGGGCAGGGCGATCAGGTTCGATCGCTGGGCGACCCGGGCGCCTTTAAACAATCCCGTCAAAGGCGGAAAGATCACTCCGAACGCGCTCTGAAAGTTAGACAATTCAGCCGCTAACGCCTTGATATTCTACAAGCGGTTAGACAGGAGATGCAGGTCTAAATATTTGAAAATAAACGGATAGAGGAGGAGTCAGAGTCCGTGGGTCTACCGTTAACCTATTCCCCAGCAGGCGCGTCTGGTATCGCGCTAGCCAAGCGGCTCATGTGCCGCGAGCGCTGCCTTGTAGCCGCCATCGGAAAATAGTCAAGCCCGCAGCTGAGTTCAATCGCAGGCTTTTTTGAGCCTTTGTCGGATGCATGTCGTTCGACCAAAATCCGTCTGCGCTTTTGGGCGACATGGATTGGCTCTCTTGCTGAGACGGAGGTAGGGGTTCAACTGCTCCCCTTGCTGTACTGCGAATGCTCGAAATACAGCACTAGGCAGAGGCCGATCAGAAGCGGAATGATGAGATAGAACAGGCGGAACACCAGAAGCGCGGCGAGCACGCCCACGGGATCCATGTCGGAAAGGCCGGTGAGGAAGACGACCTCGAAGACGCCAAGCGCGCCCGGCGCATGCGACAGGAGCCCGATCGAGAACGAGACCATGAACACGCCGAGCACGACAAAATAGCCGGGATTGCCGGCCTCCGGCAGGGCGAAATAGATGATCGCAGCGGCGGCCAGCAGCTCGACCGGCCCGACCAGCAACTGTCGCGCCACGATCGGCAGCGCCGGGTAGTGGAGCTGGAAGCTGCCGATCTTCAGCGGTCTCAGCCGAAGCCAGCTGCCGAAGGCATAGGCGCCGACGAGGATGAGCATGGCGAGCCCCGCGGCGAAGGCGGCGCCGTGATGCGGCGCGCCGCTGAAGCGATCGATGATCTGCGGTTCGAACAGCAGAACGAGGCCGCCGAGGAAAACGCTGGAGAGGATGAAGGTGAACCAGCAGATCGCCACCAGCACTCCGACCTCCTGGCCAGTCAGTCCGCGCGTGGCGTAAGCGCGATAGCGGATCACCGCGCCGGAAAACACCGAGCCGCCGATATTGTGCGACACCGCGTAGGTGGTGAAGGAGCACAACGTGACGAACAGCCACGATACTTTTTTGCCGATATGCAGCAGCGCTATGTGGTCGTAACCGGCGAGCGAGGCATAGGCGACGACCGAGCTCATCGCCGCCAGCACCCAGTCGCGCGGAGGGATGGCGGCGATGCCGATCCAGACATCGTTCAACGAAATACCGCGCAGTTCGTGGATGAGCAGCCACAGTGAAAACGCGACGGCTGCGATGCCTATGACCGGCCAGAAATAGCGCCTCCAATTCATGGCGTCGTCATCATGCGTTGCAGCTCATTGATTTGATATTGCCATCGCCCAACCCCTTCGAACCCGCATTTGAGACATGCCTGATTGAAGCCGGCTATTCAACCGGCAAGACATTGCCCCAACGTGATGCTGCCAAATTTAGAGCCTCGCACTCTTGGTGATTGCGAACGGCACTGCTACTCTGTTGCCAACTTGAAACAGATCGAGGTGCCTGCTGCGTCCGTTCCCGGTTCGCGCGGCGCCGGAAGGAACTGAAGTGGAAGACCACGATACCGGCGCGGGCGCGTCGGCAGTGGGCATGTCCGGGGCATCGCCGGCGCAGTCGGCGAGCCCGCACCCGGTGCGATTCAGCCGCCATGCGGGTTCGCACCAGAGACATGCCGACCCCCGACGCACCGGCCCCAAACATGCCGGCCCCAAAGATGCCGGCCAGAGACAAACTGGCGCAAGTCAGGCCGATCAGCATGCCGATCAGCCGAAAGGCAAGACGCGAAAGCGCCGCAAGCGCAAGCGCGGTCGCAAGGTGTTCGCGCGTGACGAGAACGGCGCCGTGCAGCCTGCCGCGCCCGCCAGCACGACGGCAAGCCAGCCTCAGAGCCCGCCCTTGCAGGCTGAGCGAAGGCCGCCGCCCCAATCTCCGCCACGTCCGCCCCAGCAGGAATTGCCTGTCTTCGCCGCGCTCGACCTGGGCACCAACAATTGCCGGTTGCTGGTCGCGGTGCCTGGACGTCACGGCCAATTCCGGGTCATCGACGCTTTCTCGCGCATCGTCAGGCTAGGCGAGGGGCTGACGGCCAGCGGCCGGCTCGGCCAGGCGGCGATGGATCGTGCTGTCGAGGCGCTGAAGATCTGCGGCGAGAAGCTGCGCAACCGCAAGATCAGGAAAGCCAGGCTGATCGCCACCGAGGCCTGCCGTTCGGCAGCCAATGGCGTCGAGTTCCTGGATCGCGTCGAGCGCGAGGCCGGGCTGAAGCTCGAGATCATCGACCGCCAGACCGAGGCGCGCCTTGCCGTCTCCGGCTGCGGCTCGCTGGTTGAGCGCGATACGCAGGGCGTGGTGCTGTTCGACATTGGCGGCGGCTCGTCCGAAATAGCGCTGATCGACTTGACGGGACGGCGTTCTCCACGGCTCGCAAACCACATCGTCTCTTGGACGTCGCTGCCCGTCGGCGTCGTCTCGCTCGCCGAGCGCTTCGGCGGCCGCACTGTCACGCGCGAGACCTTTGCCGCCATGGTCGACGACGTTGCGGCGCGGCTGAAGGCCTTCGACGGCCGCGACCGGCTCGCGCATGTGCTGGCCAGCCCCAACTTCCATCTGCTTGGCACCTCCGGCACGGTGACGACGCTGGCCGGCGTGCATCTCGATCTCGAGCGCTACGACCGCCGCCGCGTCGATGGGCTGTGGATGGACCGCGACAGCGTCGATCGCATGATCGAGCGGCTGATCGGCTGGGATTTCCAGCAGCGTTGCGCCAACCCTTGCATCGGCGCCGACCGCGCCGACCTCGTGCTCGGCGGCTGCGCCATTCTCGAGGCGATCCGTGGCGTGTGGCCGTCCGAGCGGCTGCGTGTCGCCGACCGCGGCTTGCGCGAGGGAATCCTGAGCGAATTGATGGCCGATGACGGCGTTTGGCGTGGCGGCCGATCGTGAGCAAGAAGCCTGAAAAGTCGGGTTCGGGAAGCATTCGCGTTCTCAAGACCCGGATCAAGAAAAAGAGCGGCCTGAAGGAATCCTCGCGCCGCTGGCTCGAGCGCCACATGAACGATCCTTATGTGCAGCGCTCCAAGGCGGACGGGTATCGCTCCCGCGCGGCCTACAAGCTGATCGAGATCGACGATAAGCATCATCTGCTGAAGCCCGGCATGAAGGTCATCGACCTGGGTGCCGCCCCCGGCGGCTGGTGCCAGGTGGCGGCAGCGCGGACGAAGTCAACAGCCGAGAGTCCGCATGTCGTCGGCATCGACTATCTCGAAATGGATGCCGTTCCGGGCGCCGTCATCCTGCAGATGGATTTCCTCGACCCCGATGCGCCGCGGAGGCTTGCCGAGGCGCTGGGCGGCCGGCCGGATGTGGTGCTGTCCGATATGGCGGCGCCGACCACCGGCCACCGCCGCACCGATCATCTGCGCACCATGCATCTGTGCGAAGTCGCAGCCGATTTCGCGCTGCACGTGCTCAGGCCCGGGGGGCATTTCCTCGCCAAAACCTTCCAGGGCGGCGCCGAGAACGAGCTCTTGTCATTGCTGAAGCAGAATTTTCGGTCCGTCCATCATGTGAAGCCGCCGGCCTCGCGCGATGAATCGGTGGAGCTTTACCTGCTGGCCAAGGAGTTCAAGGGTCCCGGGACCTCGTCACTCTAGGGTCTGCGCTCCGTTTCGCGTCGCTCCGCCCTAAAATGACGATGTTACGGGAGAGCGCACCGCGCTCTACTTCCCTGCCGTGCCCACCGATTCCAGCGTCTTCGGCGTGATCAGCCGGCCGTGTCCCGAGACGGCATTGCCGGCCTCCGGCGCGAGCCGCATGAAGGTGATCGATGAGGCCGCCGAGACGGCCGCTACGATGAAAAAGGCGATGTGGAAGTCGCTCAAGGTCAGTGGCCCGCCATGGATGGAGGTCGACACTTCGAGGATGCCGCCGGCCAGCGCCACGCCCATGGCGATCGACAATTGCTGGAAGACCGCCGTGATCGGTGTCGCCTTGCTGGTGTCGGCGGGCGTGATCTCGGCATAGGAGAGCGCGTTGACGCCGGTGAAGAACATCGAGCGGATGAAGCCGCCGACCAAAAGGATAGCCAGCATCAGCGTGTAGGGCGTGTCGGGCGTGAACAGGCCGTAGATGGCGATCGAGACGGCTGCAATCAGCGAGCCCCAGATCAGCACGCGGCGGAAGCCGGCGAGCCGGAAGAGCAGCGCCGTCGCGAACTTCATGCCGATGGCGCCGATGGCCGAGACGAAGGTGATCATGCCCGACTGGAACGGTGTCAGCCCGAAACCGATCTGGAACATCAGCGGCAGAAGGAACGGGACCGCGCCGATGCCGATGCGAAACAGCGAGCCGCCGAGCACCGAGGATCGGAAGACCTGGTTGCGGAATAGCTCCAGCGCCAGCAGCGGGTTCTTGGCGCGGCGGGCGTGGATGAGATAGAGCACCCCGGAGAGCACTCCGACCGCCACCGTGATGAATCCGGCCATCGGCGGCAGCGCCGGCAGGCTGACGACGGAAAGGCCGAAGACGACGCCGGACGCCGCGAGACCGCTGAGCACAAATCCGGGGAAATCGAGCGGCGGTGTCTCCGCAGGCTCGGTCTCGGGCAAGAACCGCGTGGCGAGCCAGATGCCCAGCAGCCCGATCGGTACGTTGATCAGAAAGATCCAGTGCCAGGTCAGATAGGTGGTGATGAAGCCGCCGATCGGCGGGCCGACCAGGGGGCCGACCAGCGCAGGCACGGTCAGCCAGGACATCGCCGCGACCAGCTCGCTTTTTGGCGTGGCGCGCACCAGCACCAGTCGGCCGACCGGCGTCATCATCGCGCCGCCTATGCCTTGCAGGAAGCGCGACACCACGAAAGCCGGCAGCGAATTGGAAAACGCGCAGGCGACAGAGCCGGCAATGAAGACGCCGATAGCGGAGCGAAACACGGTCTTGGCCCCGAACCGGTCCGCCATCCAGCCGCTGATCGGAATGAAGATCGCCAACGACACCAGATAGGCCGTCAGCGCCAGTTTCAGCGCGATCGGACTGGTGTGGATGTCGATCGCGATCGCCGGCAGCGACGTGGCGATTACGGTCGAATCCATGTTCTCCATGAAAAGTGCGACCGCTAGGATGAGCGGGATGATGCGGTTCAAGGGAACGCCCTGATTGTCTTCGCGAATCTGCAGCCTGGCTTGGGGGCGAGCCGGCAAGCTCGGGCGGTTATCACGCCTTGGCCCGGGTGTCGCATTAAATTGCTGTCACTTTTACGCGAACGCACCGCTGTTGGTCATTGCTACTGCTTGCCGAGAGTGATGCTGATCATTATTGTAGTGTATATAACTACAATCTAGGCGCAAGTCGTGGATGAAGCCGTTTCTGCTGCCGACGCCAATCGCAAGTTTTCCCTCATTCTTCGCGGCGTGCGGGATGGCCAGAGCTATGTCGTGACCAGTCATGGCCGGCCTGTGGCTCGGATTGTGCCCGCCGAGAAGAGCGAAGGCGTGGCTTCCCGCTCGCGGGCGTCCCTGCTGTCGCGTCTCAGGCGCCAGCCTGTTGTTGACGCGGAAAAATGGACCCGCGACGAACTTTATGAGGACGACCGGTGAAGGTCGCAATCGACACCAATGTTCTTGCCTACGCGGAAGGTGTGAACGACGCGGAAAAACGCGAGGTCGTCCTCGAACTGCTGGCTAACGTTCCGCAAGAGGGGACGGTCATTCCTGTTCAGGCTCTTGGCGAATTGTTCAATGTGTTGGTGCGCAAGGCAGGTCGATCGCATCCAGAAGCCCGGGACGCACTTTTGAACTGGCGCGATGCGTTCCCGGTTGCCCGAACGACGCCCGAGGCGATGATGATGGCCGTAGACTTGGCCGCCGACCATCGCTTCGGTATTTGGGATGCCGTCATTCTGTCCACAGCCTCGCTATCGGCTTGCCGGTTACTCTTGTCGGAGGACCTGCAGCATGGCTTCACTTGGGGCGGCGTCACCATCGTCAATCCCTTTGTGTCACCGCGCCACGAGTTGCTCCACGATCTGCTGGGCACCAAATAGGAAGCATGTGCGCCGCGCAACGACCGGCTTTTCTTCCGTCCCGGGACGTGTTACCAGCCACCGCCAATCCTGAAAGGGAAGATGAGAGTCGGCGCTGGCCAATCGGTTCAGCGCCTTTTCCGCATTCAAAAGGACTGGCCATGGGAAAAATCATCGAAACGTCCACCGGCGCGCTGGCGCTGACCTTCGACGACGTGCTCCTGCAGCCCGGCCATTCCGAGGTGATGCCGGGCGAAACCGACATCCGCACCCGCATTGCCGGCGATATCGACCTCAACGTGCCGATCCTGTCTGCGGCCATGGATACCGTCACCGAGGCCCGGCTGGCGATCGCCATGGCGCAGGCCGGCGGCATCGGCGTCATCCACCGCAATCTGACGCCCGCCGAGCAGGCCGAGCAGGTCCGGCAGGTCAAGAAATTCGAATCCGGCATGGTGGTGAACCCGGTCACCATCGGTCCGGACGCCACGCTTGCCGACGCGCTGGCGCTGATGCGCTCCAACAGCATTTCCGGCATTCCGGTGGTCGAGAATGGCGGCACCGGCGGCCACACGGTCGGCCGCCTGGTTGGTATCCTCACCAACCGCGACGTGCGCTTCGCCTCGGATCCGGCGCAGAAGGTCTATGAGTTGATGACCCGTGAGAACCTGATCACGGTCAAGGAGAATGTCGACCAGGACGAGGCCAAGCGCCTGCTGCACAAGCACCGAATCGAGAAGCTGGTGGTGGTCGACCGGAAGGGCAACTGCGTCGGCCTGATCACCGTCAAGGACATCGAAAAGTCGCAGCTCAATCCGCATGCCACCAAGGACGCGCAGGGCCGCCTGCGCGCCGCCGCCGCCACCAGCGTCGGCGATGATGGTTTCGAGCGCGCCGAGCGTCTGATCGACGCCGGGGTCGACCTGCTTGTCATCGACACCGCGCATGGCCATTCGCAGCGCGTGCTGGACGCGGTGGCGCGGGCCAAGAAGCTGTCCAACTCCGTGCGCATCCTGGCCGGCAACGTCGCCACCGCCGACGGCACAAAGGCGCTGATCGACGCCGGCGCCGACGCCGTCAAGGTGGGCATCGGCCCGGGCTCGATCTGCACCACGCGAATCGTGGCCGGTGTCGGCGTCCCGCAATTGTCGGCGATCATGTCGGCGGTCGAGACGGCCAGCAAGGCCGGCGTGAGCGTCATTGCCGATGGCGGCATCAAATATTCGGGCGATCTGGCCAAGGCGCTCGCCGCAGGCGCGAGCGCTGCCATGATCGGCTCGCTGCTTGCCGGCACCGACGAGAGCCCGGGCGAGGTCTATCTGCACCAGGGCCGCTCCTTCAAGGCTTACCGCGGCATGGGCTCGGTCGGAGCGATGGCGCGTGGTTCGGCCGATCGCTATTTCCAGGCGGAGGTCCGCGATACGTTGAAACTGGTTCCGGAAGGCATTGAAGGGCAGGTTCCCTACAAAGGACCTGTGGCTGGCGTTCTGCACCAGCTTGCGGGCGGCCTGAAAGCCGCTATGGGTTATGTGGGTGGACGTGACCTTGCAGACTTCCGCGAGCGCGCCACCTTTGTGCGCATATCCAATGCCGGACTTCGTGAAAGCCACGCCCATGACGTCACGATCACCCGCGAAAGCCCCAATTACCCGGGCGGAATTTGATCGGGAGGCCGACCAGTCCGACCGACAGGGGGGACTGTGGCGTGATTTGAGCGTGGCGGTGCTGCGGCTGTCGCGGCACGCGGCGGCACTTTCCATCGCCTCGATTGCGCTTTTCCTGGTCATGACGGCGCTGGAGTTCCTCTATTTCCAGCGCTTGAGCGGCGGCTTGGCCTCGCTCGACATCCGCGTCGCCGGCTTCACCCCCGACGAAGGCATGGCCTGGCTGACCGCGCTTGGCCGGCGCGGCGGCGAGATCATCATCGTCTGGCACTGTTTGACCTTCGATCTCTTGTTCCCGGCGCTGCTGTCGCTGACGCTCGTCAGCCTCATCCTCGTCTTCGGTCGCCGGCTCAGCACGTTCCGTGCCATGCCGGCGCAAGTGCAGGCATTGTTCTCGCTGGTGCTGGTGCTTCCTTATGCGGTCGCCGACTACGTCCAGAATTTCACCGTGGCGCGCTTGCTGTCCGATTTCCAGTCGGCCAATCCCGATTCGCTGGCCTTCGCCTCCTCGCTGACCGTCACCAAATTCGCGCTGCTGGCGATCCCGGTCTTCGTCATCGCCGTATTTGCGGTGGCCGGCCAGCGGCGGCGCTGAGGGCGGCAGATGCGCCAGACGACGATCTTCTGGCCGATGCTGGCGCATGTGCTGTTGGTCTACATCGTCTATCTTGTGATGCTGAAGCGGCGCTATGAGGCTGTGAAATCGGGTGAGGCCAAGGTCAGCCAGTACAAGGTCCGCTCGACCGAGCCGGCCTCGAGCGTCACCGTCGCCAACAATCTGATCAATCAGTTCGAACTGCCCGTTCTCTTTCACGTGCTCTGCCTGGCGATGTTCGTCACCAACGGCGTGAACTATCTGACTCTCGCGCTGATGTGGCTGTTCATAGTCACGCGCTATGTCCACGCCTTCGTGCATCTCGGCAGAAACTACTTGCTGCACCGCAGCCGCGCATTCTTCCTCGGCGCGGGCATCCTTTTCGTCGCCTGGATCTGGTTCGCGCTGCACCTGCTGGGCGGGGTGTGATGCGCTCTTTCCTTTCTTCTGCAAGGGGAGAAGGAAGAGGCTCTACAGATCGAACACCGCGATCCTGCGCTTGTCGAACTTGATGCCGATCTCGCCGCGCACCAGCCTCAGCGCCTGGTCGCCGAAAACGGCGCGGCGCCAGCCTTGCAGTGCCGGCACGTCGGCTTCGTCGCCTTCGGCCGCTATGCGGTCGATATCGTCGCTGGAGGCAAGCACCTTGGTGGCGACGCCTTCCCTCTCGGCGACGATCCTGAGCAGCACCTTGAGCAGCTCCGCGGCCGCGTTCGATCCTTCCGGCGGCTGCACGCTCTTCGGCAGTTTCGGCATCGCCTCCTTGGGCAAGGCAAGGGCGGCATTGACCGCGCCGAGCAGCGCGCTTGCCGTGGCGGAGCGTTCCCAGCCTTTCGGGGTAGTGCGCAGCTTGCCGAGAGCTGCTGCATCGCGCGGCGCCTGTTGCGCGATCTCGTAGATCGCATCGTCCTTGAGCACGCGGCCCCGCGGCACGTCACGCTCGCGCGCCTCGCGCTCGCGCCAGGCGGCCACCGCCTGCACGATCGCCAGCTCCTGCGGCTTGCGCAGCCGCATCTTCAGCCGCTTCCAGGCATCCTCGGGATGCGGATCATACGTCTCGCGCGAGGTGAGGATATCCATCTCCTCGTTCAGCCAATGCGCGCGGTCCTCGCGCTTCAGCTCGGCGCTGAGATGCTGGTAGACCTTGATCAGATGGGTGACGTCGGCAAGCGCGTATTCGAGCTGCTTGTCGGAGAGTGGCCGGTGGCGCCAGTCGGTGAAGCGCGAGGACTTGTCCAAGCGCGCTCCCGTGACCTTCTGGACGAGTTGGTCATAGGAAACGCTGTCGCCGAAGCCGCAGACCATAGCCGCCACTTGGGTGTCGAATACCGGATGCGGCACGAGATTGCCGAGATGGACGATGATTTCGATGTCCTGGCGCGCCGCGTGGAAGACCTTCAGCACCGCCTCGTTGGCCATCAGCCGGAAAAACGGCTTCAGGTCGATGCCGGGCGCCAACGGATCGATAAGCGCCTCAATCCCAGGCGAGGCGATCTGGATCAGGCAGAGGATTGGCCAGAAGGTCGTCTCGCGGATGAATTCGGTATCGACGGTGACGAATTCCGACTTTTCGAACGCCGCGAGAACGCTCTCGAGTTCTTCTTGTGTGGTGATGACGCGCATCAAATCGCTTTGGCACAATATTAGGCCTCTTTCAATTTCAGCCGCGCGCGCTTTCGTCAAGCGCCGCAACGCCGCCGGGCACCGCTAACTTTCGCGAAAGCGCAATTCCGTTGGAAGGGCAGGGCGGTTCGGGCCTAGCCAGCCGGCGCCTCCGCCACGACGCTGTATCGCATGGCGACTGCCGATGCGATCCGCCATCTCGTGGTGGAAAAGACCGCCCCTCCCGCCATACTCGCCGATTTCCAAAGCCAGGGCGCGCAAATCCACTTTGCCTGAGCAGCCGAAGCGCGCCTGTGTGACCGCTTGCCTTGACAAAGCCGGCCTCTCATGCGCTTTTCGCGCCAATTTTCGAGCCGGGCTGGTGCCCGCAATTTCCGGACTTTACCCATGACCACGCATCGTTACCGCAGCCACACCTGTGCCCAGTTGAGAAAGAGCGACGTCGGCAATTCCGTCCGCCTGTCGGGCTGGGTGCATCGCGTGCGCGACCATGGCGGGCTGCTCTTCATCGACTTGCGCGACCATTACGGCCTGACCCAGATCGTCGCCGATCCGGATTCGCCGGCTTTCAAGGTGGCCGAGACCGTGCGCGGCGAATGGGTGATCCGCGTCGACGGCGAGGTGAAGGCGCGGCTGCCGGAGACGGTGAACGCCAACCTGCCGACTGGCGAGATCGAGATTTTCGCGCGCGAGATCGAGGTGCTGTCGGCCGCCAAGGAACTGCCGCTGCCGGTATTCGGCGAGCCGGAGTACCCGGAAGACATCCGTTTGAAATACCGCTTCCTCGACCTGCGCCGCGAGACGCTGCACCGGAATATCGTGGCGCGCACGAAGATCATCGCCGAGATGCGCAAGCGCATGGGCGAGGTCGGTTTCACCGAGTTCTCGACGCCGATCCTCACGGCCTCGTCGCCAGAAGGCGCACGCGACTTCCTTGTGCCGTCGCGTATCCATCCCGGCACCTTCTACGCGCTGCCGCAGGCGCCGCAGCAGTACAAGCAGCTGATCATGGTCTCCGGCTTCGACCGCTATTTCCAGATCGCGCCTTGCTTCCGCGACGAGGATCCGCGCGCCGACCGGCTGCCCGGCGAATTCTACCAGCTCGACCTGGAGATGAGCTTCGTCGAGCAGGACGATGTGCTCTCCACCATGGAGCCGGTGCTTCGCGGTGTCTTCGAGACGTTTGCCAACAGCAAGCCGGTGACCCAGGAGTTCCGCCGTATTCCGTACGACGAGGCGATGCGCACCTACGGCACTGACAAGCCGGACCTGCGCAACCCGATCGAGATGCAGGCGGTCTCGGATCAGTTCCGCGACTCCGGCTTTAAGGTGTTCGCCAACATTCTGGCGAACGATCCGAAAGCCGAAGTCTGGGCCATTCCGGCCAGGACCGGCGGCAGCCGCGCGTTCTGCGACCGCATGAACTCCTGGGCGCAAGGCGAGGGGCAGCCCGGCCTGGGCTACATCTTCTGGCGCAAGGAAGGTGAAAAACTCGAAGGCGCCGGTCCGATCGCCAAGAACATCGGCGAGGAACGCACGGAGGCGATCCGCCAGCAGCTCGGCCTTGCCGATGGCGATGCCGCCTTCTTCGTCGCCGGCGACCCGAAGAAGTTCGTCACCTTCGCGGGTGCCGCGCGCACCCGCGCCGGCGAGGAACTGAACCTTGTCGACCGCGAGCGCTTCGAGCTCTGCTGGATAGTCGACTTCCCGTTCTTCGAATGGAACGAGGACGAAAAGAAGATCGACTTCGCCCACAACCCGTTCTCCATGCCGCAGGGCGGCATTGACGCGCTGAACGGCCAGGAACCGCTCGGCATCAAGGCGTTCCAATACGACATGGTCTGCAACGGTTTCGAGATCGCGTCGGGCGGCATCCGCAACCATCTGCCGGAGACCATGGTCAAGGCATTCGAGATGGTTGGTCTCGACCGCGCAACCGTGGAAGAGCGCTTTGGCGGCCTCTATCGCGCCTTCCAGTACGGCGCGCCGCCGCATGGCGGCATGGCGGCCGGCGTTGACCGCATCGTCATGCTGCTCGTGGGCGCCAAGAACCTGCGCGAGATCACCATGTTCCCGATGAACCAGCAGGCCTACGACCTTCTAATGAACGCGCCGTCGGAAGCGACCCCGCAGCAACTGCGCGAACTGTCGCTGCGCGTCGCGGTGACGAAGAAGGAAGGCTAGGACCCAGAGCCAAGCCCTTATTTTCTCATGGAAATCTACTAAAAGCCCGGCATCGCTGCCGGGCTTTTCGTTTGGGACGAACCGATCTCTCAGTCCTGGTTCGCCTTGACCTTGACGCCGAGCGTCTTCGGCAGGTCGAGCGGGTTGGACATGGCGCCCGCCATGATCAGCGCGAACGGCACCGACGACGGCGGCTCGGCCGATATTTCCAGGCTCTTCGGATTGTCGAGGAAGGTGTTGACCGCCGACGAGACTTCCGCAGTGAGCTCCGGATTGTTGAGCTGCGCCATGCCGAAGGGCACGATCGCCTTGGCCTGGTTGGCGACGTCTTTGGCCGACATGCCCTGCTGTTTGCCGACATAGTCGAGCACCTTGCCGGTGAGCGAATCGTCTTGATAGCGGATCGAGGCGCCGTTGAAGGAAAGCTGCTGCATGAGGCCGAGCATGGCCATGCCCTGCGCCGATTTGTCGGCGCCTTCCGGCTGTGAGGCGAGTTGCTTCTGCATCGCCTGCATCGACTTGATGAAATCGACAGTGTAGCCGCCGAGGTTGAAGGTCATGCCTAGCGTGCCGGCATTCTCAACCGAGATGTCGTATTTCGACAGCTCCATCTTGCCGTCGCTCGGCTGCCAGGTGCCGGCCATGGCGATGTTGCCCGAGATGTTCTGGTAGCCGAGCGCGTCGATCGCCTCCTTCGACTTGGGATCGTCGATCAGCGACAGGTCGGCGGTGAATTTCTGGGTATTGGCGGTGAAGTCCATCGCCTTGCCGTCAGCCGGAGGCGTGATCTGGACGGCAAGCCCGTCCATCGCGAACGCCGTCTTATCGCCGACCTTGACCGTCATGTTGGACAGCTCGGCCGACTTGTACATCATCAGCGAGCCGAGCGTGTCGGTGCTGCCCTCGGCCGGAACCTTCATGTCGTGGATGATCACCGGACTGAGGTCGAGCGTCACGCCGTCCTTGCTGTGTTGGAAGGGCGAGGTCGAAACAGTGGCTATCTGATAGCCGTCGTTGGCCTGGGTGACACCTTCCAGCTTCACGTCGCCGATCGGCAGCGCTTCCTTCTCGGCGGCCGGCTTGATGGAGACACCCTGCAGCACGGCGTTGGAATCATCGCCTGAGACCCCGGTCCAGGAAATATCGACACCTTGGGCGGCAAGGGCTGCCTTGATGCGTTCGGCGACCGCCGGGTCGGCGGCGAAGGCCCCGTTGAGCGGCAGCGTCAGCAGAAAGGTCGAAAAAGCCAGTTTCTTGAGCGTTGAGCGTTGGATTGTCATGGCGAGTTCCCTGTCCTGATTTGGCTATGATGAAAACTGTTTTGAAACCTGCTCCATCACCATTCCGTGACGAACGGGACGGGAAAAAGGCATTTCCCGGCACATGTGTCGAAAATGGCGACGAAAAGCAAACGCCGGCCGGCAGCCTTTGTGCGATGCGGTGAATTTGTCATGAAGATCGCGGCTTTCCTCCGCCAGCGTTGCATTGCCAGATAGACGGCGCATGTAACGGATTGATGTTGGGCGGCGTAGCGTTGCCGCCGCGACCTGTTGCAGATCGGCGGCAAATTGCAGCCGCCGTCCCGAAGCTTCCGTGAAGCCGTTCACATCGGGGGGCGGCCGCGACGAAAGCGCCGGTGTTAACGCAGCGCTTGCCGCGAATCATCCGCTCGGATAGTCCAAACCCATGGGAAAAAGGCTTTTGCCGCCCGATGACAATGGCGGCGGCGACAAAATCGAACCAGTCGATCTCAAGGAAGCGCTTGAGCGGCGCTATCTCGCTTACGCGCTGTCGACCATCATGCACCGGGCACTGCCGGACGTGCGCGACGGACTGAAACCGGTCCATCGCCGCATCATGCATGCCATGCGGCTGCTCAGGCTCAACCCCGATCAGGGTTTCGCCAAATGCGCCCGTATCGTCGGCGACGTGATGGGCAAGTTCCATCCGCATGGCGACCAGTCAATCTACGACGCGCTGGTGCGCCTGGCGCAGGATTTCTCGATGCGCTACCCGCTGGTCGACGGGCAGGGCAATTTCGGCAACATCGATGGCGATAACGCCGCCGCCATGCGCTACACCGAAGCGCGCATGACCGAGGTGGCGAGCGAGCTGCTTGCCGGCATCAATGAAGACGCGGTCGACTTCCGCCCGACCTACAATGAAGAGGACGAGGAGCCGTCCGTCTTGCCGGGCGCCTTCCCGAACCTGCTCGCCAATGGTTCCTCCGGCATTGCCGTCGGCATGGCGACCTCGATCCCGCCGCATAATGCCGCCGAGCTTTGCGATGCGGCGCTTCATCTGATCGAGCATCCGGACGCGCCGGTGGTGAAGCTGATGGATTTCGTCCAGGGGCCGGATTTCCCGACCGGGGGCATCATCGTCGACAGCCGCGCCTCGATCCTCGAAGCCTATGAGACGGGCCGCGGCGGCTTCCGCGTGCGCTCCAAATGGGGCCAGGAGGACCAGGGCAGGGGCACCTGGAGCATCGTCGTCACCGAGATTCCTTACGGCGTGCAGAAAGCCAGGCTGATCGAGAAAATCGCCGAGCTGTTGATGGCGCGCAAGCTGCCGCTGCTCGAAGACATCCGCGACGAGAGCGCCGAGGACATCCGTATCGTGCTGGTGCCGAAGAGCCGCACCGTGGATCCCGGCCTGCTGATGGAATCGCTGTTCAAGCTCACCGAGCTCGAAAGCCGCTTCCCGCTCAACATGAACGTCTTGTCGCGCGGCAAGGTGCCGAACGTGCTCTCGCTGAAAGGCGTGTTGAAAGAGTGGCTCGACCACCGCCGCAACGTCCTGATCCGCCGCTCGAAATACCGGCTCGGCGAGATCGAGAAGCGACTGGAAATCCTCGCCGGCTATTTGATCGCCTATCTCAACATCGATGAGGTCATCAGGATCATCCGCGAGGAGGATGAGCCCAAGCAGGTGATGATGGCCCGCTGGTCCCTCACCGACACCCAGGCCGAAGCGATCCTCAACATGCGCCTGCGCGCCTTGCGCAAGCTCGAGGAGATCGAGATCCGCAAGGAGTTCGACGGCCTCACGGCCGAGAAGAAGCAGATCGAGGCGCTGCTCGCGTCCGACGCCAAGCAATGGGCCACGATCAAGTGGGAAGTCACCCAGCTTCGCGACAAGTTTGGCCCCGAGACCGAGCTCGGCAAGCGCCGCACCCAGTTCGCCGACGCGCCGGAGCACGATCTCACCGACATCGCGCATGCGATGATCGAACGTGAGCCGGTCACGGTCGTCGTCTCGGAAAAGGGCTGGCTGCGCGCCATGAAGGGCCACCTGACCGATTATTCGCAGCTCGCCTTCAAGGAAGGCGACAGCCTGAAGCTCGCCTTCCATGCCCAGACCACCGACAAGATCCTGGTCTTCACCACCGGCGGCAAGTTCTACACCATCGGCGCCGACCGGCTGCCGGGCGGCCGCGGCCATGGCGAGCCGATCCGCATCATCGTCGACATGGAGAACGACCAGGACATTGTCACCGCCTTTGTCCATGATCCGAAGCGCAAGCTGCTGCTCGTCTCCTACGACGCCAATGGCTTCATCGTTTCGGAGGAAGAAGTCGTCGCCAACACCCGCAAAGGCAAGCAGGTGATGAACGTCAAGGCGCCGGACGAAGCCAAGCGCTGCATTCCGGTCTCGGGCGATCACCTCGCCATCGTCGGCGAGAACCGCAAGATGCTGGTCTTTCCACTCGGCGAAATTCCGGAAATGGCGCGCGGCAAGGGCGTGCGCCTCCAGAAATACAAGGACGGCGGCGTGCTGGATCTCAAGACCTTCACGCTGGAAACCGGGCTCTCCTGGCAGGATTCGGCCGACCGCACCTTCACCAAGTCGCGCGAGGAACTGGCCGAGTGGATCGGCGCCCGCGCCGCCGCCGGCCGCATGGTGCCGAAGGGTTTTCCAAGGACGGGGAAGTTCGGGTAGCGAGGCGCTCGACCTTCTCCCCCTATGGGAGAAGGTGGACGAGCGAAGCTCGGCCGGATGAGGGCTGGTGGAAGGATCGCCACTCGGACGTAAGCGCATAAATTCCTTGGATGTTTGGCGCCGCACTGCGCTGGAACACCCCTCGTCCGTCTCGGCGCTGTGCGCCGAGCCACCTTCTCCCACAAGGGGAGAAGGAAAAGGCACTATTTGGACTATCGTCACGATTGCTGCACTATGATGGTGCATAAGCCTCATGGAAACCACAGGGCAGGGGAGAAACGCCGGGTTGAAGCGGGCTGAGATCCAGAAGCCGGGGCAGCGCCTGTTCGGCCTGTCGACGCCGCTGAGGGCGGCCGTCATCCCGCCGCTGTCGGCGGCGCGCTGGCTCCTGGTGCTGATCGCCGCCGCCGGCGTCTATTTCTTCCACGGTTTCCTGTTTCCGGTTCTAGCCGCCCTCGTCATCGCCTTCGGGAGCTGGCCGCTCTACCGCCGGCTGCTCGTCGCCGTCGGCGGCAACCGCACCGTCGGCGCGACGCTCGCGATCCTCTTCATCCTCACCTTCCTGGTGGTGCCGATCGCGCTGGCCGGCACCTATGCCATCAACGAGCTGCGCGAGTGGGTCACCTGGGCGATCGAGACCAACCGGCACGGCGCGGTGACGCCGCAATGGATCGCCACCATGCCGGTGGTCGGCGAGTGGCTGAACGAGCAGTGGACGGCCTATCTCGGCCACCCCGGCGGCATCGGCGAACTTATTCAGGCGGTCAGCGGCTCCAATATCGGAAATATCTATCGCGGAGCTTTGGCTGCTGGCGGCAGTGCCTTCAGCCTGCTGCTGACGCTCTTGTTCATGATGATCGCGCTATTCTTCGCCTATCGCGACGGCGAGTCTTTCGCGGCCCAGGTCGATCGCTTGGGCGAGCGCATCCTGCCGACGCGCTGGGAGCGCATCTCGCGCGTCGTGCCGGCGACGATCTCCTCGACCGTGACGGGTATGACCATCATAGCCATCGGCGAAGGCCTGGTGTTGGGCATCGCTTATTGGCTCGCCGGCGTGCCGTCGCCGGTTACGCTCGGCGCGCTCACCGGTATCATGGCACTGATCCCGGGCGGTGCGCCGCTCTCCTTCACACTGGTCTCTATCTACCTCGCAGCCAGCGGCAAGCTGTTCGCCGGCCTTGCATTGTTCACATGGGGCGCGGTGGAGCTCTTCATTGTCGACAAGACACTGCGGCCCAAGCTGGTCGGCGGGCCGATCAAGCTGCCCTTCCTGCCGACTTTTTTCGGACTGATTGGCGGCGTCAAGACCATGGGCTTCCTCGGCCTGTTTATCGGCCCGGTGCTGATGGCGCTGCTCGTGGCCATCTGGCGCGAGTGGCTGCGCGAGGTGGAATTGATGGACGAGATTCCTCCGGTCGCCGACCATACCGGCGCGCCGCCCAAAATCGAGGCGACCGCCGAACCGAGAAAAATTCAGGCCGGGTGAACCACCGCAAGCGCGGCGCGGCGCTTGCGGCCCTCATGCAATTGCCACAGCGAATGCGCCACCAGCGTCACGATCAGGATCGTGCCGCCGATCAGGCTGTTGCGTGTCGGCGTCTCGGAGAAGATCAACCACACCCAGATCGGGGCGAACACGGTTTCCAGCAGGTAGAACATCGCCACTTCGGGCCCTGAAATGTATTTCGGTCCGTTTGCCAGACAGAAGAACGAGATCGGCATGATCACGGCGCCGTTAAGGACGATCCACCACGGCGCGTCGACGCGAAAGCCGGTATTCGATACCATGAAGGCGGCCACGGCGAATGGCAGGACCACCCCGATAAGCGACGTGAAGCCCATCTCTTGGCCGCTGGCGCGCGATATGGTGATGGCGGATGCGACGCAAAGCGCCGAGCATAGCGCCATGATGTCGCCGAACAGATTGCCGGTGCCGATCGAATCGCCAACGATTATGCCGACGCCGACGATCATCAGTGCCAGCGCCGCGAGCGTCGCAGGTCGCGGGGTCTCCTTCAGGAAAAGCCACGACAGTAGCGCCGAGAACATCGTGGTGAACGCCAGGATGAAGACGAGGTCGGCGGTCGAGGTGTGATAGACCCCGGTGATGAAGGCGATCGAGCCGAGCCCGTAAAGCGTGGCTACGACCAGGCCCGGGCGTCCGGGAATGAGCTTCGGCACCTTGTCGCTCAGCAAGCGCCAGACCACCCAGATGACCAGCGCCGCGGTGAACATGGATCCGGTGCGCAGCAGCAGGATCGACCACGCCTCGCCATGCGCGAGCCGGATCAGTGGTATATCGACGGTCAACGTGACCCCGCCAAGCGCCGTCAGCAGCAGCCCCCTGGTGTGAGCATTGTGGGAAGACATGCGGCAGTATCTCGAAATGAAGTGGAAGAAGGCGGCCGACGGCGTGATTGCACACCGTTCCGCCATCGGCGGGAAGGCCAGCATCTCCCACCCTGAAACAGTTTAATGGCGGAGTTTTGAGAACTATCAGCGAATGACCGCTTCGTGGTCGTAGCGTTCCCAGCCTTTCGGGCCGAGATGCTCCTGCGGCATGAAGCGCATCTTATAGGTCATCTTGCGCGAGCCGTTGACCCAGTAGCCGAGATAGACGTGGGGCAGGCCCATCGCCTTGGCGCGGGCGATGTGGTCGAGGATCATGAAGGTGCCGAGCGAGCGGTCCTCGAGGTCGGGATTGAAGTAGGAATAGACCATCGACAGGCCGTCGGCCATCTTGTCGGTGAGCGCGACGGCGATCAGTTCGCCCTGGCCTTTGCCAGTGATGAAAGTGTCCGGGCCACGACGCCGGTATTCGATGATCTTGGTGTCGACATGCGTGTCCTCCACCATCATCGCATAGTCGAGCACGGTCATGTCCGACATGCCACCACGGCGATGGCGGGCGTCGAGATAGCTGCGGAAGAGCGAGTACTGCTCCGTCGAGGGCTGAGCGTCATGCATGGCGCCGACGAGATCGGCATTGTGCTGGATGACGCGGCGCATGTTGCGGCTGGGGTCGAATTCCTGCGCCAGGATGCGCACCGACACACAGGCGCGGCAAGACTCGCAAGCCGGGCGGTAGGCGATATTCTGCGAGCGCCGGAAGCCGCCTTGCGTCAGCAGGTCGTTCATCTCAGGCGCCTTGTCACCGACAAGGTGCGTGAACACTTTGCGCTCGAACTGTCCCTCCAGATAGGGACACGGCGACGGCGCGGTCAGGAAGAACTGCGGCGACTGGGTCGGATGCTGCGTCATCTAATCTTGGATACGCTCCTGCGAATCGCCCTACCTTTGGCCCGGCCGGCGAAAAATTCAACAGGATTGTGCTGCCGCGACGTCTGCGGCCTGTTCATATTTAGGGGCAGGCGGCTTGGTCGTTCGATGGACGCGGCTGTCGGCACCGTCAGATGTCGGTGCGGGTGACCACGGTGCCGAGCAGCAGGTCGTGCAGCGTGCGCTTGCGGTCGGAAAACAGAGTGACCAGCAGCACCAGCGGCGTCAGGATGACGTTGCCGGCCCAGAACAGAACGGAATGCACCACCGCCGTCATGCCGTCGATGCGGCTACCGTCGAGCTTCTCCAGGCGGATGCCCATGATCTTCATGCCGGTCGTCGCCTGGTCGCGGCTGCCTAGCGTGTTCCAGATGTAGAGGATGGCGACCATCGGCACCAGCACCGAAAACAGCGCCCAGCCGAGGCCGAACGTCAACAGCCCGAGAATGGCGACCAGGATCGCGAAGGGTATGGTCAGCAGTGCCACGAAGAAATAATCGAGCAGGAAGGCAAGGATGCGCCTTGTCCGCACACCGCGATAGGCGCGGGTGTCCTCGAACCTGGTCGTGATGATCTCGCCGTCCAATACGCGTGCGTTCATGTCCGTTCCTCGGTCGCGGCGCCCGCATCGGGACGCCTGCCGCCTTTTCAAATGGTGAGGGCGGCCAGGAATTCAAGGAACGTGCCCGCCGGCGGCCGGCGTGCTCTCAGAAAATGCCGGGACAGAGCCTGTAGCGAACCCGTCCGAGATAGTCGCGATATTCCTGCGTCAGTGCCAAGATGCGCTCCTCGCGAAGGATGCGATGGATCTGGAACAGGGTGATGATCGCGTAGACGGTGAAATTGTAGACCGAGAAGCTCGACAACAGGAACAGGATGTGCCCCGCCAGGTAGCCCGCATAAATCGGGTGCCGCACGAACCGGTAGGCCCCGCCGGTGACGACCCCGCGATTTGCGGGCAGAATGGCGAAGGAGCGGCCGAGCGACATCTTGCCCCAGATCACCAGCCACAAGGCCAGGAACTGCAGCGGCGCCGCGATAAAGAGCGGAATGATGGCAGTGCCTTCCTGGAGCGACACGAAGCCGGAGCCGAAACCGGCGGTCACCGCTATAAAGACCGTGAAAGGGCTCCAGTCGCGGACCAGCGGTCGCCGCGCCAGAAGCAGCCAAATGAAGGTGAGCGTCTCGGAGATCGTCAGCAGCAGGACGTTGAGGCGTCCCGGATCGACGATGACATTGTGCACCCCACGGTAGACGAATATAGCAGCCACAACCAGGGCGATGAAACGGAACAGGCCTTCCCGGAGATCCACGACGACTGGGTGCGACTGTAGCTCGGCCAGAAATCCTGTCGCCGTGCCGGGCAAGGTATCGCTTTTGGACATGGACAATCGGCTAGCCTGTGGTTGCCTCGCGGGAGACCATTGCATGCAAGCGTTGCCGCGGGGTTAAGTTCATCGGTGTATGTGGTTGCATCTTCCAGATTTTTCGCAATTGGCCAGAAATCTCGATAGGCAGTTGAATATGACGCGGCCGTCAGCTTAGCTTGCTGCGGCGCACAAGATGCATCCGAGGGGCGGCAGTTAATGGACTACGATATGCTGGTCATTGGCAGCGGACCTTCCGGGCGCCGCGCCGCTGTGCAGTCGGCCAAGCTCGGTAAATCGGTGCTGGTGGTAGACCGGGGCAGGCGTCTGGGCGGTGTCTCGGTGCATACCGGCACCATCCCATCGAAGACGTTGCGCGAGACCGTGCTCAATCTCTCGGGCTGGCGCGAGCGCGGCTTCTACGGCCGCGGCTACCGGGTGAAGCAGGACATTTCGATCGGTGATCTGGTCGAGCGGTTGCACAAGACCCTCGACCACGAGGTCGAGGTATTGCAGCACCAGTTCATGCGCAACACTGTGAGGAGCGCGCGCGCCGCGGTTAAATTCCTCACGCCGAACAAGGCCAGCCTGACCGCCGACAATGGTGATTACAGTGAGATTGGCTTTGCCAACGCCCTGATTGCCGTCGGCACCCGGCCGCACCGGCCTGCCGACGTGCCCTTCGACAGGAAGCGCATCTTCGACAGCGACGAGATGCTGGAACTCCACCACCTGCCGCGAACGCTGACGGTGATCGGCGCCGGCGTCATCGGCGTTGAGTATGCTACCATCTTTTCGGCGCTCGACGTGCCGGTGACCTTGGTCGAGCCGCGCAATTCCATCCTGGATTTCATCGACCGCGAGATCGTCGACGACTTCATTCACCAGATGCGCGACCGCGGCATGACCATCCGGCTCGGCAGCCCGGTAAAGGAGATCGCCTCCAAACCCGACCATGCCGAGGTTACGCTCACCGACGGCCGCACCATCCGCTCCGAGATGGTGCTCTACGCTGCCGGCCGCACCGGCAACATAGCCAGCCTCGGCCTCGACTCAGTCGGCATCGAGGCCGACGCCCGAGGCCGGGTAAAGGTCGATCCGCAGACTTTCCAGACGAGCGTGCCGAACATCTACGCGGCCGGCGACGTCATCGGCTTCCCGAGCCTTGCCTCGACCTCGATGGAGCAGGGCCGGGTGGCGGCATGCCACGCCTTCGGCGTCAACCTGCCGCCGCCGCCGGAAAGCTTTCCCTATGGCATCTACGCCGTGCCGGAGATATCGACGGTCGGCCTGTCGGAGGAGCAGGTGCGCGAGAGCGGGGATGCTTATGAGGTCGGCCTGGCACGTTTTCGCGAGACATCGCGCGGCCATATCATGGGCGTCTCAAGCGGTTTCCTGAAGCTGTTGTTCTCTGTCGAGACGCGCCGCCTGCTTGGGGCCCACATCGTCGGCGAAGGCGCCACCGAGCTCATTCATATCGGCCAGGCGGTCATCAATCTTGGCGGCACGGTCGACTTCTTCGTCAACAACACCTTCAACTACCCGACGCTGGCCGAAGCCTACAAGATCGCGGGCCTGGACGCCTGGAACCGGATGGGACGGGGGTAGAATTCTCTTGAGCCGCCACGTGCCAAGCTTGCCGCCTAAAGCCAGTATTGCCGGGCTGGCGGACACGGTCAGGTCGCCGGCATAGGACCAGCCAGCCACTGCCGCGCGATCGCCGCGTCCGCATCGCCGAATTCATGACCCGAGGCAACGATGCGCGCGTCGACCTCGGCCCGGCGCTCGCTGAACAGCGTCACCAGCGCCGGCGCGAACGGGCCGTAGGTCTGGTCGGCGGCACCGGCGATGATCAGCACACGCGCTCCGCCGAGATCGGTCATCGGCGAAGTGTCGAGCACCGGCATCGCTCGTAGAAGCGCCGCCTGCCGGACCAGGCCAGGATGGAGCAGCATCAGGCTGGAGACGACGTTGGCGCCGTTCGAGTAGCCAAGGAAGGTCGCGCGCCCCAGGTCGAGGCCATGGTGCTTCGCTATCTCCACGGCGAACTCGGCATAGGCGGCGGTCTCGTCGCGGATGCTGGTCTGTTCGAAACTTGTCGGCGTGATTCGCTCGAACCAGCGAAAGCCGTCGTCCTGGGGGATGCGTCCGCGCGCGGCGACCAGCGTTGCATCGGGCGCGATCTTCCTTGCAAGAGGGATGAGCGTCGTTTCGTCCACGCCCGATCCGTGAAGCACAAAAATGCATTTGCCGGTCGACTTTGCCGGTGTCGCCATCCGATAGCGAAAGGCAAGATCGCCGTACAGGATACTGTTTTCGTCGCTATATTCGAACACGCTCACATCCATTTGATTCCATGAGAGATTTGTTGATTTGCCGGCTTCAAAACAGAATATTTTCGCGCTCCGCGAAAGTTGATTGAACCGGGCGCATTTCAGTCCGTTTCAGCGCCGATACACCTCCCCTTGGGAGGAATCGAAGCGGTGCGCCCCGGGGGTCGCATTGCTGGCTATGAACAACCAGCTTTGAGGCCTTTTGTCGATGACCACCCCTGTTTCCAACCAGCGCGACCAGCGCATCGGGGAGCGTGACAGACGCATCAACGATCGTGACACACGTATCGATGTGCTGCGCGCGCTCGCGCTGCTCACCATCTTCGTCGACCACGTGCCGGGCACGGTCTTCGAGAACTGGACCTACAAGAATTTCGGCTTTTCCGACGCGGCCGAAGCCTTCGTGCTGATCTCCGGCATCTCGGTGGCGCTGGCCTACGGCGCGAAGTTCAAGCCGGGCGACCGATTGCTTGCGACCTTGAAAATGTGGCGGCGCGCTGGCGTGCTCTACATCTCCCACATCGTCATCACGATGGTTGTAATCGCGCTTTTTTGCGCCGCGGCGGTGTTCGCGCATCGCCCGGAAATGCTCACCATGATCAACATCGAGCCCCTAATGAAGAACACGCCGCAGGTGTTGCTCGGCATCGTCACGCTAGGCCACCAGCTCGGCTACAACAACATCCTGCCGGTCTACGCGGCGCTGCTTTTGGCGGCGCCGGCCTTCGTGCTGTTCGTCGGCTATCGGCCGGTGCCGGCGCTGATCGTGTCCGGCCTGCTCTGGCTCGTCGCCGGCATCTGGCAGATCGCGCCGCCGAACTACCCGGAGCCGGGCCTCTGGTTCCTCAACCCGTTGTCCTGGCAGTTCCTGTTCAACATTGGCCTTGCCGCCATGCTGCATGTGAAGCGGGGCGGGCGGATTCCGGCCAATTCGTGGCTGTTGGGTGCCGCCGGCATCTATGTGGTCGGTGCAGCGATCTGGGTGCACAGTCCGCTCTGGGGGCAGATAACCTGGTTCAACCTGCCGGTGGTGATCGGCGGCTTCGACAAGACTTTCCTGTCGTTGCCAAGGTTGTTGCACATCCTGTCGGTCAGCTTCCTGATCGTCGCGTTGCCGGCTGTCTCGAACCTCTTCCGCGTCCGGCCCGACAATCCGCTGGCCATTCTGGGCAAGCGCTCGCTGCCGGTGTTCGTCGCCGGCACGCTGCTTGCCATGGCGGCGCAGGTGCTGAAGCTGATCAACCCCGGTGGTCCGGCTTACGATACGCTGCTGATCTCGGCCGGCATCGCCATGCAGTTCGCGCTTGCTCTCTATCTTGAATGGCTCGCCGGCCTCGGCCAGTCCCGCGCCAAGGCGGCGCCTGAGGAAGTTCCGCACAGGCGATTCGCGCACCCGGTACCGGCGAGGGCGGGAGGATACTGAGTTCGCTGAAAGCCATTCCAGGAAAAGTGCGCGCAGTTAGGCTCGGCGACTTCGCCGTGGCCTTCCGTCCGGAATTGCCTAAAGACAAGAAGGTAGGACGTTCACCGTTTCCGTGAAACGGTGAAACGCCCTATCCTTTGCGGGCCGGGCCGGTCGAGGCCCTGACGATCAGCTCGACGCCCATGGTCTCGCGCCGCACCGCGCCGTCATGGTCGAGGATCATGCGCGCGGCGCGGCGGCCGATCTCGGTGATCGGCTGGGCGATCGTGGTCAGCCCGGGCGTGCACAGCGCGCCGTCCGGCACGCCGTCGAAACCGACGATCGAGACATCCTGCGGCACCTTGATGCCCCGCGCGGTCAGCCAGTTGATGGCGATCAGGGCCATGCGGTCCGACATCGCCAGGATGGCGGTTGGCGGTTCATCCTTGGCGAAGATCGCCTCGAGGCCGGCCTTGGTGCTTTTTTCGTCGTTCTCGGTCTCGTAGACTGGGATTTTCGTCGTATCAACGCCGAAGCGGGCAAGCTCCTCGAAATAGCCGGCAAGGCGATCACGTGTTCCGGTGTAGAGCGCGCCGCGCACGATGTCCGGCGTGGCGAAGCCGGTGCGGCCGTCGGCAAAGGCCAGCGACAGCACCGCGAAACGGCGATGGCCGAGCTCGGCGAGATGGCGCGCCGCGAGTCTTGCGCCCGCGACGTTATCGACGCCGATGGCCGAGACGGTCTCGTCCTGGAAGCCGAGTTCCAGCGCCACGAAGGGCAGCCTTCGCTCGCGCGTCAGGTCGACAAGGCGCGAGCCGCCTTCAATGCAGAACAAGATGAAGCCGTCGACAAGCGCGCTCTGGATATTCCAGGCAAGCTTCTCCTGGTTGGCCGCCGACACCAGCGCGATGCCCGCGCCGGTGGCATCGCAGGCTTCTGAAATGCCGCCCATCATCGCGCGCGCGAACGGATCGTCGAAGAAATAAGAGAGGGGCTCGGTGGTTGCGACGCCGATGGCGTTGACCTTGCCGGCGCGCAGCAGCCGGCCTTTCGGGTCCGGCCCGGCATAGCCCATCTGCTCCGCCACCGCCTTGACCCGCTCACGCACTTCAGCGCGCACGATCTCGGGCCGGCTGAAGACATTCGAGGCCGTGCCATGCGAGACGCCGGCGGCCCTGGCGATGTCCGCGAGCCTGATCGGCCTTGCCTGGCCTTCAAGGAGTGAAGCCATGTCGTTCCTCCGAATCCGGTCACGGCACGACCATGACCGCTGAATTGTCGCCGGTCACCTAACATTTTTGTTGGATCGATTCAAATTCTGCTTGACGTCCCGCGATTGAGGAATATGATTTGAATCGATCCAATAATTTCCGCTTCGCAGCGGGGCGGTCGGCAGGAGGGTTTCATGCATCCGGTGAGCTATTTGTTCGAGGATATCTACCGCAACGATTGGTGCATCGCCTCAGCCGCCGTCAGTCAGAAGCGGCGCGGCAATTTGAGTCCCTGGCGCCGCAAGCCGCGCTTCCTTGTGGAGCGCAATCGCGGCTGAGCCGCAATCATCTTTCGCATCCATGTATTGGAGCGATTCAAACATTGAAGGAGAAGCGATCATGCATCCGATCGGCCATCTGTTTCAGGACATCTATCGCAACTACTGGGGCATCACGCCCGGAGCCGAGCAGCCTGAACGGCGCCGCGCCGGCGAACCGCCCGCGCGCAAGCGGAAGCGGCGTGGCGGCGGAAAGTAGTCGCCGGAAACAGGCTATGACCGCGAGCGCCACAGCGCCGACACGGCAATCGCCACCCAGCCGGCAATCAAAAGGGTGCCGCCGATCGGCGCCGACATCGGGAACAGCCGCGAGCCGAGAAAGTCGCGGGCGAGCAGATCGCCACAGAACAGCAGCAGGCCCGCGAGCAGCACGAGGCTGGCGATCCTGAGGCAACGGTTGCCGCCGGCAAGACCGATGGCAAGAAAGGCCGGCGCATGCATGAGGAGGAAATTGGCGGCAGTGCCGGTAAAGGCGCCGCCGCGATGCGCCGCCGCCGCCGACAACGCCACGCCGGCCGCGCCGACGAGACCGGCTGCCACCACGAGGACGCGGCTCCCGCTGTCCGATGCTTGCCCGGTGAGGCTCATCCTGGATGCTCCATGGCGGTTGGGCGGAAGGCCGATCAGGACTCGCCGGCCTCCAGCAGCATATGCCGCGCCCGCCGCGATTGGACAATCCAGTTGTAGGCCGCACCCAGCGCCATCAGCACCGCTGTGCCCAGAAACACCGATCGCATGCCGAAATGGCCCCCGACGAAGCCCCCCGACAGCGGTCCCGCGACCTGGCCGACATATTGCGCGGAGATCGCCAGGCCAAGCACGTTGCCGCCGATCCCGTCGGGGATGTTGTGGCGGATGACGCTGGTGATGCAGGGCAAGAGGCCACCCAGCGCCAGGCCCATCAGGAAGCGCAGGCCGATCAATTGCCAGCCATTGGTGACGAGGGCTTGCGGAATGAGCAGTAAGGCCGAGACGGCAAGGGCGCCGACCACGACGTTCCAGTGGCCGACGCGGTCGGCAAGCTTACCCAGCCAGGATGAGGACAGGATGGTGCCGAGCGCCGCCGCCGACATGACAACGCCGGCGACCATGGTCACCTTGCTCTGGTCCTCGATGAGTTGCTGCACATAGACGGTAATGATCGGCTCGATCGACATGGTGGCGAAGGCGAGCAACATGCCCGTGGCCAGCATGGCGACGATCGGCCGCTTGTCGGGAATCTGCGACCAGCCGCTTTTCGGCTTCGCCGCCGAGACCGGCTTGCGCGCCGGGGTGCTTTCCTTGATCAGGAAAGTCGTCGCCAGGAACGCAAGGAATATGACGGCGCCGGAGAGCAGGAAAGTCGCGCGGATGCCGATCAGCGGCGGCAGGAGGCCGCCCAGCAGCGGTCCGACCAGCGAGCCGGCAGTGATGCCCGCCGCAAGCACGCCCAGCGCCCAGCCCGAGCGCTCCTTTGGCGTCTGCATCGCCACCAGGATCGTGGAACCCGACGAATAGCCGCCGGCAAAGCCGATCAGCAGCCGCAGCAGCACCAGTTGCCACACGCTCTGCACCATGCCGGTCAGCGACATGCAGATCGCCATGCCGAAAGACGCGCGCACCAGCATCAGCTTGCGGCCGTAGCGGTCGCCCAGTCGGCCCCACAAGGGCGCAACCAGCGCCGCCGCGAAGAAGGTCGCACCATAGGCGATTCCCGACCACTGCACGATCGCCGCGTGGCCTTCGGCGCCGAGTTGCTCGACGTAGAGCGGCAGGAACGGAAGAAGCAACGTCATGGCGATGAGCGTGCTGAAAGAGCCTGCGAAACAGACGGCGAGATTGCGCCGCCAGTGCATGTTCAAGCCGCTCTGTCCGGATTCGTTAGGCGTCATGTCACGCGTGCCAATGCAAGGTTGTTGCGGATACCAAAATGGGATACCAAGTTGGTATTCTGATGGACCTGGCAGTTGCTGCTTGTCAATGCGGCTTTGGAGAGCGGGACGACAAATGTCGCAGATGCAAAATGTCGAACGGCAGCTTCGCGAGATGATCCTCGGCCTGGAGATCGGCCCGGGCGAGCGGCTGACCGAGCGCTGGATCGAGAGCCGGTTCGGCGCCTCGCGCACGCCAGTGCGGGCCGCATTGCTGCGCCTCGAAACCGAAGGGCTGATCGGTCGCGATGGCCGCGGCTGGACGGTGGCGCCCATCAATCTGGCCGAACTCGGGCAGATCGCCGTCTACCGCGAGGCGGTCGAGGTCGCGGCGGTCCGCCTGACGGCGGCGCTCGAGGACCGCGCCGGGATCGATGTGATCGCTGCCATGCTCGATTCCTGCGATGCGGAAACACCGCGCGAGGAGTGGCATCGCGTCGGAATGGATTTCCACATCGAATTGGCGAGGCTTTCCGGCAATGAGTTCCTGCTCAGGGCGGTACGCGATGCGATGACCAGGCTGTCGCGGGCGCGTTGGCTGGAAGTGCGGGACGAGCAGGCGCTTGGCCGCGCCTGGGCCGAGCACCACGCCATCCTCGCCGCCGTCAGAAACGGCGATGCCGAGGAAGCGGCACGGATGCTTTCGGCTCACATCGGGGGCAGTCGCGATCGGCTTGTCAGCTCCTTGCATGACGACCGGCGCGGCTTGCGCGCCAGAGGCTTCGCCGTCGTCGCGGCGTAAGTTGTCGTGTGGCCATTCGCATTAGCAGGCTTGCAACATGGCCGAGAGAATGCTGTAGGAGACGAGGGGGATGAAGGCAGATTACCATTGACCATCTTGCTGAACTCGCGGACGCATGGCCACACTCTCTCGAACCGCCGCAAAGCTGTTCTACTACGCGCGCAATTTCGCGCGTGACCGCGCACCGCAGTCCCTGTTCCGCGACCGCCTGGCCCGCCGGCTGGAACAGGCCCGGCTTTCAGGCAAGACGGTTCGCGACCGGCTGAACTATTACAACAAGCTGGAAGAGCCGTTCGCGCCCAGTCCCGACGCCATAGCCGTCGGCGAGCTGCCGACCTCTTCCAGCATGTACTACTACGACCTCAAGGAATTCGCGCGTTACTTCGATTCCGGCCTGCTGATCGATTTCGAATTCGGCGATGTCGTCGGCGTTCCGGAGGTTCCGAGGATCGTCAAGGACCGGCCCATCGGCGACGACAACGCCAATGGCGTGCTGATGAAGCTGAACAAGTTCCGCCACTTCCACATGCCCCCCGACAGCCTGCCTTTCGCAGCCAAGCGCCCGATGGTGGTGTGGCGCGGTCATCTGAACAATCCGATCCGCACCCGCTTCGTCGAAATGGCCGCCAGCCTGCCGATCTGCGATGCGGGGTCCCACAGGGCCGATGCGCCGGACGGATACCGCAAGCCGTTCCTGAACATCGAGCAGCAGCGGCGTTATCGCTACATCGTCTCGCTGGAGGGCAACGATGTCGCGACGAACCTGAAATGGATCATGAGCTCCAATTCGCTTTGCCTGATGCCAGAACCGACCTACGAAACCTGGTTTGCCGAGGCTAAGGTCGAGCCCAACATCCATTATGTGCCCCTGCAGCGGGATTTCTCCGACCTTGTCGAAAAGGTTGCCTATTTCGAAAAACACCCCGCCGAGGCAGAGCGGATAACCGCCGCCGCCAACGACTATTGCCTCAAATTCGGAAATGAGCAGGACGAGCAGGCGATCTCGCTGC
Source organism: Mesorhizobium sp. WSM4976 (assembly GCF_029625685.1). Classification (NCBI taxonomy): domain Bacteria; kingdom Pseudomonadati; phylum Pseudomonadota; class Alphaproteobacteria; order Hyphomicrobiales; family Phyllobacteriaceae; genus Mesorhizobium; species Mesorhizobium sp. WSM4976. Next base: position 38,925 of record NZ_JARTVT010000014.1, on the reverse strand, counting down.
TCGTCCTTTACAAGTATTTCGTGCTGAGCGGGCAGATCAAGCCCGACGCGGAAGTCTGGCGCTTTATCGCCGGCTAGGTTCGGCCGCGCTCTAGGCGTGGGAGCGGTCGAGCACCTTGTCGGCAGACCCGAAACGGTCCCTGGCCGTGAACTGCTGGTGCCAGTAGGGGTACAGCACCGGCGGTCGGCTGACCGCGTCAAGGCGTTGCCGCTCCTCTTCGGTGAGGGAAAGGCTTGCCGCGGCGAGATTGTCCTTGAGCTGCGTCTCGTTACGGGCACCGATCACGAGTGAGCTGACGGCCGGACGGCCGAGCAGCCAGGCCAGCGCCACCTGCGCCCCTGAAATGCCGCGCGCCTTGCCGATCTCGTTGAGCACGTCGACGATGCGCCACAGCCGGTCCTCGTCGCGGATCGGCGGCTCCGTCCAGCCGCCGATCTGGCGCGCGGTCGGGCTGTCGCGATGATATTTGCCGGAGAGTAGGCCGCCCGCCAGCGGACTCCAGACCAGCACGCCTAGGCCCTGGTCGACCGAGATCGGCAGCAGTTCATATTCGGCCTCGCGCGCTTCCAGCGTGTAATGGATCTGCTGGGTGACGAAACGGGCCTGGTGGCGGCTGTCGCTGGCGGCAAGTGCCTTCATCACCTGCCAGCCGGACCAGTTGGAGCAGCCAATGTAGCGGATCTTGCCTTGGTTGACCAAAGTGTCGAGCGCCGCGATCGTCTCCTCGACCGGGGTGAGCCCGTCCCACTGATGGACGAAATAGATGTCGATGACATCGGTTCTGAGCCGCTTCAGGCTCTTTTCGCATTCCCGAATGAGATGGTGCCGCGACAGACCCTCGTCATTTGGGCCTGTGCCGATGCGCATGCGCGCCTTGGACGCGATCAGCACGTCGTTCTTGCGCTTGCCGCCGAGCGCCTCACCGATGATCTCCTCCGACAATCCGTTCGAATAGACATTCGCGGTGTCGATGAGGTTGATGCCGGTATCGATGCAGGTATCGATGATGCGCCTCGCTTCTGAAAGATCGGAGTTGCCGACAGCGGCGAACGGGCCAGTGCCGCCGAAGGTCATGGTGCCGAGGGTCAATGTCGAAACCTTGAGGCCGGAGCGGCCAAGGGTGCGGTATTCCATGTCGGGTCCTCGCGATTTTGTTTTGGAGAGCCGCCGCAGCGGGCGCGGCAAAGAGGCAAGGGGATTTGTAGGACAATTTGAGCTGCTTGTCGCCCCGCTATCGATACGGGCCGATCACATATCTTCTATCGAGGCTGGGCTGATCGCCTTGCAATAAAACCGTCATCGCGCCTCTGTATCTCAGTCGGCTTACGGAGTGGCGTATCCGGCCGGAGCCGCGGCGCAATTCCGAAGCGGTGATGGCTGACAGGCGACGGAGCTGCGCGATGAATGAGGTGAATCCGAATTCCGGGGGGAAGGACTGGCTCGAAGCCGAGCTCGAGGACACGCTCGACGAGGACTATGAGCTGGAGCTTTCCGAACCGGCGCTCTCGCTCGAGATCGCCAAGATCTACAAGAAGTCGCATCCGCCTTCCATCGAGCGGATGACCTACTTTCGCGAGCTGCTGAGGCTCCAGTCCGAACTGATCAAGCTGCAGTCCTGGGTCGCCTACCACAAGAAGAAGCTGGTGGTGATCTTCGAGGGCCGCGACTCCGCCGGCAAGGGCGGCGTCATCAAGCGCATCACGCAGCGGCTCAACCCCCGCATCGCGCGCGTGGTGGCGTTGCCGGCGCCGACCGAGCGCGAAAAGTCGCAATGGTATTTCCAGCGCTACGTGCCGCATCTCCCCGCCGGCGGCGAGATCGTGCTGTTCGATCGCTCCTGGTACAACCGCTCCGGCGTCGAGCGGGTGATGGGATTTGCCAATGCGGATCAGGTCGAGGAGTTCTTCCGCGACGTTCCGGAATTCGAACGCATGCTGGTCCGCTCCGGCATCACGCTCGTGAAATACTGGTTCTCGATCACCGACGAGGAACAGCAGATGCGCTTCCTGATGCGCATCCATGACCCGATGAAGCAGTGGAAGCTGTCGCCGATGGATCTGCAGTCACGCGTGCGCTGGGAGCAGTACACCAAGGCCAAGGAAGAGACATTCGCCCGCACCAACATCAAGGAGGCGCCCTGGTTCATCGTCGAGGGCAACGACAAGAAGCGCGCGCGGCTGAACTGCATCGACCACCTGTTGCAACAGGTGCCATATGAAGACGTGCCACATGAGGAGATCACGCTGCCGGAGCGCGTCTTCAACCCCTCCTATGAGCGTCAGGTGCTGCCGCGCGAGCTTTACGTGCCGGAGAAATATTGAGCCATCTTCCCCTTCTCCCACAAGGGGGAGAGCCTAGCCTACGCCCGTCCGATCATCACATGCGTCGCATCGGCGGTCGCCACCTGCCCGGTGCAGGTGTATCCCAGCTTCAGCATGTCGAGCCCGGCGAACAGATGCTCGCCCGAGCCGAGCAGAAGCGGCGACACAACCAGGTGCATCTCGTCGATCAGGCTCTCCTGCAGATACTGCCGGACGGTCGAAACGCCGCCGCCGACGCGCACATCCTTGCCGCCGGCGGCCGCCTTCGCCTGTTCGAGAGCCGAGTAGATGCCGTCGGTGACGAAATAGAACGTCGTCCCGCCTTCCATCTCGATCGGCGCGCGCTTGTGATGCGTCAAAATAAAGGTCGGCACGTGGTAGGGCGGGTTGGGACCCCACCAGCCTTTCCAGTTGTCGTCCGGCCATGGGCCCCGGCTCGGCGCGAACATGTTGCGGCCGAGGATCCATGCGCCGACATTCTCGAAGCTGCGCACCGCAAAATCGTCATCCGTATCCGTTGTTCCGCCTTCCTTGCCGATCATCTGGTAAAACGCGCGGGTCTTGGTCATCCATTTGTGCAGATTTTCGCCCCCCACGCCGAGCGGGTGTTCAAGCGTTTGATCGGGACCGGCGCCGTATCCGTCGAGTGACAGGGTGAAAGCGTTGATACGCAGCTTGGACATGATCCCTCTCCACAACCAATTGTCTTTTGCAAGCAGTTATCGAGTAGCGTAACCGATTGCAGATTGCAAACGGTTGTTGTCAGATCGAATGACTTCTTCTACACGCTGGTGAAGTCAACTGACTACGACCACAAAGGGAACTGTCGCCAGCGTCGACAGATCGAAAGCTGATGGCGGCGTTGTTCGAAAGGCGGGCTTAGCCCCGCAACATCTCCGCCACGGTCGGCGCGAAATAGGTCAGCACGCCATCGCAGCCGGCGCGCTTCAGTGAAAGCAATGATTCAAGCATCGCCTTCTCACCATCGATCCAGCCATTGGCTGCGGCTGCCTTGATCATCGAATATTCGCCCGAGACCTGATAGGCGAAAGTTGGCATCTGCAGCTCGTCCTTCAGCCGGCGGATGATATCGAGATAGGGCAGGCCGGGCTTCACCATCAGCATGTCGGCACCCTCGGCGAGGTCCTGTTCGGCCTCGCGCACCGCTTCGTCGGAATTGGCGTGGTCGATGTAATAGGTCTTCTTGTCCCCCTTGAGCAGGCCGGCGGTGCCGACCGCCTCGCGATACGGGCCGTAGAAGGCAGAAGCGAACTTCGTCGCGTAGGACATGATCGCCACGTCCTGGAAACCGCTGGCGTCCAGCGCGTCGCGGATGGCGCCGATGCGGCCGTCCATCATGTCGGACGGCGCGATGATGTCGGCGCCGGCGGCGGCCTGTATGACGGCCGCCGCAGCGACCTGCTCCACCGTCTCATCATTGACGATGATGCCGTCGCGCAGAATGCCGTCATGGCCGTGGCTGGTGAAGGGATCGAGCGCGGCATCGGTAATGATGCCGATCTCCGGCACCGCATCTTTGATGGCCCGCGTCGTGCGGTTGATGACATTGTCGGGGTCGAGGATATGCGAGCCGGTCTGGTCGCGCAGCGCAAGCTCGACATTGGGGAAGGTAGCGATCGCCGGAATGCCGAGCTTGGCGGCGCGTTCCGCTTCCTTGACCGCGAGGTCGACAGAGAGGCGATAGACGTCTGGCATGGCGGCAATCGGCTCGCGTATGTTCTTGCCGTCAACCACGAAGATCGGCCAGATCAGGTCGTTCACCGAAAGCTGGTTCTCCTGCACCAGCCGTCGCGACCAATCGGCCTTGCGCATGCGCCTGAGCCGCCGGCTGCCGGTGATCTCGTCGACGCTGCGCGCGCCGGCAGGCTTTGCGGGGGTGAATTTGTTCATCGCCGAAACTCTCTTTTGGGCCGGCTTTTACCACGCGTCTTGGCCGCTGACCAATGCGACACGATTGTGCCAGCCTCGCTCCGACGCAGGGTGGGTTGAGATTCAGATCAGGCCGAGCCGAAAATGGCGGGTTCCGAGAACCGGAGCGGAGCGTAGATCCGGGTACGCGAGCACCGAAAACGCAGGAAGCCGCCGTTTGCAGACCGGCATCACCTGAATATCAACCTGCCCTAAGGCTGCCCGTGCCCCGACAGGATCTGCGCCGCGCCCCTGATCGCCACCCGGAACGCCTCGTCGAAGCTGACGCCGCGCACCTGCCAGCGATAGATCTTGCCGCGATCGGCCAGCCACCAGTCGGCGATCCAGCCGAGTTCCTTGTCGCTCCACACGATGCTGCCGGCGAGCGCCCGGGCTGCTCCCGCCTTCTTCGCCAGTCTGTCGAGCTTTGTGATGTCAGCTCCAGAAAGCGCCTTCTCATCGACGCCACCAAGTTGCCCGGTTCTTGGAAAGGTGACGCGCATCAGCAGCGGACCGGCGGCGCTGGCGAAGGATTCGCGCATCGCGTCGCCGCGCTGCTCGTCTTGCGTCAGCAAGAAATGCCGCGCGCCCTGCTCGGCGGTCATGAACACAGCGATCGGCGGCCGCTCGCCGACCCAGGGCCTGCTGCCGAGCTGCGCCAGCAGCTTGTCGACGACAGCGGGCTTGTAGAGGCAGGTCAGGTCGTGCGGCCGGTCATGCGTGCCTTGCTCGTCATGGACCGGAATACCCTCGAGCCGGTCGTGGTAGCGGAAGGATACGACGAAATCGGCCGCCTTCTCGCGCAGCGCCAGCATCTCCGCCTTCTGCGTCACCCGCTGATCGCCCGAGACCTTGACCAGCACCTTGTCGAGGCAATCCTTGAAACCGATCTGCCGGTTCTCCTCTCCGGTGCCGGTGACGATCGTTTGCGCTTGGTAAAGCTCGGAGGGCGTCGCAGCGCGGACGGGCACCCCAAGGCACAGGAGACCGACCAATCCAAGCACGAAGCGGGAAATTCCAGGCATGTCGATCTGCTCGAAAACCAGTCGGGTGCGGGCATAGTGCTTTGCCGGTTACCTAACATCTGGCGCGGCCGCCCGCCAGCGCAAGGAACGCTGCCCCTGGACCACCACCATTGACGCGTCTCCATGCCGCCTTTAGCACTTCACCTCCCGCAAGCGCGGGGGAGGATTCTCTGACGATGGATTTTGGCGGAGGCGACGAGATCCGCTTCGAGCGGCTGGGCAGGGCGGGCGTGGTCACATTGACCCGGCCGAATGCGCTCAACGCCGTCACGCACAACATGGTCAAGGCACTCGGCAAGGCGCTGGACGCGTGGGAGCAGGATCCGGCCGTCGGCGTGGTCGTGGTCAAGGCCGAGGGCAGGGCGTTCTCCGCCGGCGGCGATATCCTGCACATCTATGAGGCGGGCCGCGCCGGCAAGCCGCCTGTCGACTTCTTCGCCGACGAGTATCGGTTGAACGCCCGCATCGCGCGCTTCAAGAAACCCTATGTCGCGCTGATCGACGGCATCGTCATGGGCGGCGGCGTCGGCATTTCTTTTCACGGCTCGCATCGCGTGCTGACCGAAAACGCGCAGTTCGCCATGCCCGAGGTGGGCATCGGCTTCTTCCCCGATGTCGGCGCCAGCCACCTGCTGCCGGACCTCGGCGGCTCCTTTGGCATGTATCTCGGGCTGACGGGAAACCGCATCCGCCATGGCGACGCGCTGTGGTCGGGGCTCGCCACCCACACCATGAAGGCCGAAGACCAGGCGGGCCTGCTCGACGAGTTGGCGACGAGCGGTGACGCCAATGCGGAGCTGCGCGATTTCTTCGTGCCCGTAAAACGCGAGACCGAGCGGCAGGACCTGGAAGCGATCGCGCGCCATTTTTCGCAAGGCTCGCTCGCCGGCATCGTCGACAGCCTGGAGCGGGCAGGGGCGGAAGACGCTTTCGCCGCAAAGACGCTGGCGACCCTAAAAACCCGCTCGCCGACCAGCCTCAACGTCGCCTGGCGCCAGATCAGCGCAGGATCGACGCTGTCGATGGACGAATGCATGAAGATGGAATTCCGCATCCTCAACCGCATGCTGGCCGGCCATGATTTCTACGAAGGCATCCGCGCCGCCATCATCGACAAGGGGGCGACACCCGAGTGGCGCCCGGCGAGCCTGGATGAGGTCAGCACCGCCGAGGTCGACGCTTATTTTGCGCCGCTCGGGGATAAGGAACTGGCACTGTGAGCGAGGTAACCTCCAGGCGGGTGGTTCTGCAGCCCTCGACCACCGAAGTCATCTTCGCCTGGTTCCAGCGTGTGATCGCCGGCTACTGCCTCCTGTTCGGCATCCTCTATTGGATCCGCCTGATCGGCATTTATCCGGGCGAATTGTGGCGCTTCGACCTGATGCCGGTGCACTGGCAGGTGGCTGCGGCCACGCTTGCCGTCTTTTTCCCCTTCGCCGCGGCGGGGCTTTGGATGCTGGCCTCCTGGGGGCCGGTAATCTGGTTCATCTGCGCGGTGACCGAGACGGTGATGTATGCCGGTTTCCCGAACCTCTTCGGTCATCGGCTGCTGATTGTAATCTCGCATGCCAGCGTGGCGTTGCTTTATATCGTTTTCCGCGTCACCATCTGGCTGCAGAAGCGCCAGCTTCGCCAATAGGCCGACGAGGTCTCGTGCCCTGTCTTCTTGGGCCGGTTTCGCGGCCAGATTTCACTGCAAAATCCGTTGGCTAAATCTTTAGGTTAATTGTTCTTGCTCGGGTGACCGATCGTTAAGCGTCTTCCGAAACCTCTTACCGGTAAGCTCTTGTTAGCCCTGGCGTTTAAGTCGAATTTTATGAGTATTCGATAGTGTCGCGATCAAGGTGAAAAACAAAAAATCACCAAGGCGACAAACGAGAGGCAAAGACAATGATCAATTCGCGTCCGGCGGCGAAGACCGCAAACGTATCCGACGATCGCCGCGAGGCTATCCGCTCGCTGTACATGGAATCGCTGCAGCTGGTGGAGCGTCTGCACCGCCGTCTGCTTGACGTGATCAAGGACGAGTTCGACCGCAACGGCCGTTCCGACATCAATGCCATCCAGGCGCTGCTGCTCTTCAACATCGGCAATTCGGAGCTGACCGCCGGCGAGCTGCGTTCGCGTGGCTACTATCTCGGCTCGAACGTCTCCTACAATTTGAAGAAGCTGGTCGACCTCGGCTTCATCAACCACCAGCGCTCGCGCATCGACCGCCGTTCGGTCCGCGTCTCGCTGACGCCGAAGGGCAACGAGGTGGCCGACGTCGTCGCCGGCCTCTACGAGCGCCATGTCGGCTCGATCGAAGCGGTCGGCGGCATCAACACCGACGAGTTCAAGCAGATGAACCGCGCTCTGCAGCGCCTCGACCGCTTCTGGAACGACACCATCGCGTATCGGATGTAAGCGCCACGAATTGGGACGGGAAAGCCGCGCCGAAGAAGCGCGGCCAAGGGGAGAGAGTAGGGGGCCGGAGCCGATCGCGCCGGTCCTTTCCTTTTTGCGAAGGCGGCATCCACTGGAATTTGACCATCGCTCCGCGCGCGTTGAAGCTGCGTGCCTGACGGGAGGGGCGCGACTTCGCAAGGGCGCGCTGGCATCCCGCCGATGCAAAAAGGCATCGCACCCATTTCTTTCAGCTTCCCGCCCCGAGCAAATCGCGGGCGAAGGCCACGTTGCCGCCATAATCGCGGTGGAAGCGGATTACGGGTGACGCTGCGGGCCTATGCCCTGCGCTCCTTGGAACCTGCGTGGCGGCAGCGCGTTTCTGGCAGCCGGTGAAGCGGGGTCATGGTTGGCGAATTGTTAAGTTTGCCGACCCTAGAGTGCGGACAAAGCCGCCCGGCAAGCGATTGAGCGAGAGCGATTAAGCAAAGAATGTCTGCCATGAGAACCAGCCGCCGTTTCTTCCTTACTGGAGCCTCCGCGCTCGCCGCCGCCGTGGTCGCCGGCCATGCGAGCGCCCAGGATGTGGTCGGGGATATCCTGAAATCCTCGACGCGCGGCAATTGGGACGACCAGTTTGACGCCCGCGCCAACGACACCAACAAGGTCGCCTCGACGCTGCCGATCTTCAGCCAGCAGACGGTGGCCTTCACCGAGCAGGCCGTGGCCCAGTACCAGAACATCGTTTCGCAGGGCGGCTGGGAACAGGTTCCGGCGACCAAGAAACTGCAGCTCGGCGACGACGACCCGGATGTCGTGCCGCTGCGCAAGCGCCTGATGGTCTCGGGCGACCTGCCGCAGAGCGCCGGCATCTCGACGGCCTTCGATTCCTATGTCGACTCGGCGGTGAAGCGCTTCCAGCTCCGCCATGGCCTGCCGGCCGACGGCGCCATGGGCAAATACACCTATACCGCAATGAACGTTTCGGCGCAGATCCGGCTCGGCCAGCTGCAGACCAACCTGCAGCGCCTGAAGGAAAAGGCCGGCACGCTCGGGAGCCGTTATGTGCTGGTCGACATTCCGGCGGCCCAGGTCGAAGCGGTCGAGAACGACCGAGTCGTGCTTCGCCATACCGCGATCGTCGGCAAGATCGACCGCCAGACGCCGATCGTGAACTCCAAGATCAACGAGATCATCGTCAATCCGTATTGGAACGCGCCGGTCTCGATCGTGCGCAAGGACATCATTCCGCTGATGCGGAAGGACCCCAATTACCTCAAGGACAGCCACATCCGCCTGTTCGCGCCGGACGGCAGCGAGGTCGACCCGATGACCATCGACTGGTCGACGGACGATGCCGCGAAATACCGTTTCCGCCAGGATCCGGGCAACAACAACGCCATGGCCTCGGTCAAAATCAACTTTCCGAGCCCGGACGGCGTCTATATGCACGACACGCCGCAGCAGAGCCTGTTCGGCAAGCTGATGCGTTTCGACTCGTCGGGCTGCGTGCGCGTCCAGAATGTGCGCGACCTCGTCACCTGGATCCTGCGCGACACCCCCGGCTGGGACCGTCAGCATTTCGAGGCGGCGATCAAGACCGGCGAGAACACGCCGATCCAGGTCGTCAACCCGGTGCCGGTCCACTTCCTCTATCTATCGGCCTGGTCGACTGCTCCCGGCGTCGTGCAGTTCCGCGACGACATCTACGCGCTTGATGGCGCCACCGAGCTGCAGATCAGCTCGGCTCAGTAAGCAATGATATAACACGAAAAAGGCCGCTCCAGCAGCGGCCCTTTTTTCGTTTGGGCAATGCGCGCCTAGAACACGCCATGGACGTCGCCGTCTTCATCCTCGTTGTGCTCGCCTTCGTCACCGTTTCGGGCGCGCTGGTTCGGCTGGTCCGCGTGCCGCTGCCTGTGCTGCAGATCGCCATCGGCGCGGCCCTTGCCTGGCCGGCAGGCGGCCTACATGTCGAGATCGATCCGGAGCTTTTTCTCCTGGTGTTCATCCCGCCGCTTCTGTTCGGCGACGCCTTTTCGGCGCCGAAGCGTGAGCTGGTGGCACTCCGCGGCCCGATCCTCGACCTCGCGCTCGGGCTGGTCTTCTTCACCATCGTCGGTTTCGGCTACGCCTTGCATTGGCTGGTGCCGAGCATTCCGCTGGCTGTCGCCTTCGCCCTGGCCGCCGTGCTGTCGCCGACCGACGCGGTCGCCGTGTCCTCGATCGTCGACCGCAATCTCGTTCCTGCGCGGCTGATGCACATATTGGAAGGCGAGTCGCTGCTCAACGACGCGTCCGGCCTGGTGATGTTCCGGTTCGCCGTCGCGGCGGCGCTGACCGGCAGCTTTTCGTTCGCCGCGGCTTGCATGAGCTTCCTCGTCGCGGTGGCGATCGGCATCCTCGCCGGTATCGCGGCGCTGTTCATCGCCGCGAAGTCGTTGCAGATGCTCAGCCGCATGACCAGCACGCCGGCCGAAACGCAGGTGCTGGTCATGGTGCTGCTGCCCTTCGTCGCCTATCTGCTCGCCGAGCATTTCGGCGCTTCCGGCATCCTGGCGGCGGTGACGGCCGGGCTTTTGACCGGATATTCCGGCATCGTCCGCCACATGGCGGTTTCGGCACGTATCCAGACGATTTCGCTCTGGTCGATGCTGATCTTCATGTTCAACGGCTCGCTCTTCATCCTGCTTGGCCTGCAGCTGCCGGACATCATCCGGAACGTGCCGCCGGAACTGACCGCCCGCCACTGGCTTTTCGAGCCGGCATTGACCGTGCTCTTGCTTACGCTCTGCCTGATCGGCCTGCGCTTCATCTGGATCTGGATCGGCGACACCGGCGCCGTGCTTGCCGCGCGGTTCGGCAAGCGGAAGGCCGATCCCTTCGGTTTTCGTGTCAGGCTCGCCGGCTCGATCGCCGGCGTGCGCGGCGCCGTGACGCTGGCCGGCGTCTTGTCCTTGCCGCTCACCTTGCAGGGCGGCACGCCCTTTCCGGCTCGCGACCTCGTGATCTTCCTCGCCGCCGGCGTCATCATCTGCTCGCTGGCGATTGCCAGCCTTGCCTTGCCGGCGGTCGCGCGCGGTCTGGTCGAACCGGGCGAACACCCGGGCGCGGCCGAAGAGCGCAGGGCCCGGGTCGGCGCCGCCAACGCGGCCATTGCCAGAATTGAAGGCCTGGCCAGTGACGGCAACGAGGGGGAGATGGCTGAGATGAAGCTCGCCATTGCCGAGAGTGTCGCATCGATCTACCGGCGCCGCGTCTCGCTCTCCGACGGCGCCGATGAAGCGCGCACCGAGGCGCGCGAATCCAGCCGGGTCGAGCTTGAAGTCAGGCTTGCCGGCATCGAGGCCGAGCGCGCCGAACTGCAGGCGATGCTGCGCCGTGGCGAAATCAATGACCGTACGGCGCGCAAGCTGTTGACCGAGATCACCTTCTCCGAAGCGATCCTCAGGGGCCGCGAGCCGCGGGATTAGAGTCGCACGGGTCCGTCTTGGCGCAAACCGGCCAGCAAATTTCGCGCCGCAAACGTGGCGGCCCGAAAACAACTGTGTTAATGCGCGGCGACCTCGCAGACCTCCGGCCCCAAGGGAAAGCAAGCCATGTCAAATGCAGCGGCAGCCTCCAGTAAATTCGAATCCTTCTTCGAGACCACGCTTGCCGACGCCGATCCGGAAATCTTCGGCGCCATCCGCAACGAGCTTGGCCGCCAGCGCCATGAGATCGAGCTGATCGCGTCTGAAAACATCGTGTCGCGCGCCGTGCTCGAAGCGCAGGGCTCGATCATGACCAACAAATATGCCGAGGGCTATCCGGGCAAGCGCTACTATGGCGGCTGCCAGTTCGTCGACGTGGCCGAGGAACTCGCCATCGAGCGCGCCAAGAGGCTGTTCGGCTGCAACTTCGCCAACGTCCAGCCGAATTCGGGCAGCCAGATGAACCAGGCGGTGTTCCTGGCGCTGCTGCAGCCAGGCGACACCTTCATGGGCCTCGACCTGAATTCGGGCGGCCACCTCACGCACGGCTCGCCGGTCAACATGAGTGGCAAGTGGTTCAAGGTCGTGTCCTATGGCGTGCGCAAGGACGACCACCTGCTCGACATGGACGCGATCGAGAAGACCGCGCATGAGACGAAGCCGAAGCTGATCCTGGCCGGCGGCACCGCCTATTCGCGCATCTGGGATTGGAAGCGTTTCCGCGAGATCGCCGATTCGATCGGCGCGTATCTCATGGTCGACATGGCGCATATCGCCGGCCTCGTCGCAGGCGGCGTGCACCCGTCGCCGCTGCCCCATGCCCATGTCGTGACCACGACGACCCACAAGTCGCTGCGCGGCCCGCGCGGCGGCATGATCCTGTGCAACGACGAGGAAATCGCCAAGAAGATGAATTCGGCGGTGTTCCCGGGACTGCAGGGCGGCCCGCTCATGCATGTCATCGCCGCCAAGGCGGTGGCGTTCGGTGAGGCTCTGAAGCCGAGCTTCAAGACCTATGTCGAAAGCATCGTCGCCAACGCCAAGGCGCTGGCCTCCAGTCTGCAGGAGACCGGCCTCGATATTGTCTCGGGCGGCACCGACAATCACCTGATGCTGGTCGACCTTCGCCCGAAGAACGCCACCGGCAAGCGCGCGGAAGCAGCGCTCGGCCGCGCCAACATCACCTGCAACAAGAACGGCATCCCGTTCGATCCGGAAAAGCCGTTCGTGACGTCGGGCGTGCGTCTCGGCACGCCGGCCGGCACCACGCGCGGCTTCGGCCAGGCCGAATTCCGCGAGATCGGCAAGCTGATCGCCGAGGTGCTGGATGGGCTGAAAGTGGCGAACTCCGACGAAGGCAATGCGGCGGTCGAGGCCGCGGTGAAGGCCAAGGTCACGGCGCTGACCGATCGCTTCCCGCTTTACCCCTATCTCGGTTGATCCCTCCTTCGGTTGACCGGGCGCCGCGCCTCATCTTTTGTCCTCGCGCTTCGCGTCGCTCCTTGATTGGCGGCGCGGCTTACTGGAGACTTGTTGATGCGCACTTTCCGTCTTGCTGCCCTGGCCTTGTCCGGCTCGCTGGCCGTTTTCGGCCTGTCCGGCGCGGTTGCGCAGGAGCAGACGCAACCTGCGTCCGACATGCCGGTCACCAATACCTTCGGCAGGTGGACCACCATCATCGACACGCTCGATACCGGGCAGGATGCGCACAAGACCTGCGCTGCCTCGACGGCCTTCGTTGATGGCGACGGCAACGCGGGCTCCCTGACGCTGTCGATCTCGACCGGAGATGCGCTGCCGCCGGACGCCTATCCGACCATCATGTTCATCATCGACAACAAGACGCTGCCTACGGGCGACAAGATCGCCGCGACTTTCGGTGATCCGGGCATTAAGGTCGCCGCGACCGTCAGCTCCACCGCGACTGCGGGCGGCCGTCCGAGTTGGATGGTCGACAACCAGCCCAAGGCCAGCCTTGCCCTGTTGCGCGCCATGCGCAAGGTTACCTCGCTCGATGTGACCTTCGGCAAACAGCAGGTCACTAGCATTCCGATGGACGGCTTCACCAAGGCCTATCGCAATCTTGGCGCGTCCTGCGGGTTTTCAACCAAGGATGTCGCACCCTGACACTTGCCGGCCGGCGGGGCAGGGGCGCTGGCAATCTTGCTTATGCCTCGCTATCTCTGAGCCATAAAAGGCTCTAAGCCTTTCGCCCACAGAATCGCGAACCCAAGGCTCCCTATGCGCTGCCCCTATTGCCAGTCCGAAGATACGCAGGTGAAGGATTCGCGTCCCGCCGAGGATGGCGCGGCGATCCGCAGGCGGCGGGTGTGCCCTGATTGCGGCGGCCGCTTCACCACCTTCGAGCGCGTCCAACTGCGCGACCTCGTCGTCATCAAGAAGTCTGGCCGCAAGGTGCCTTTCGACCGTGACAAGCTGCTGCGCTCCGTCGAGATCGCCGTGCGCAAGCGCAATGTCGATCCCGAGCGCATCGACCGCGCCGTCACCGGCATCGTGCGACAGCTCGAAAGCTCCGGCGAGACCGAGATCGCTTCGGGCGAGGTCGGCCGGCTGGTCATGGAGGCGCTGAAATCGCTGGATGATGTCGCCTATGTGCGCTTCGCCTCGGTCTATCGCAATTTTCGCGAGGCCAAGGATTTTCACGAGCTGCTGGGCGAATTGAAGGGCGACGAGGAAAAGACCGAAGAGGATGCCGGCTGATCATGGCGGGACAGCGACTGGACGAGGCCGCGCAAGGGGCGCTTGATCGCCGGTTCATGGCCGCAGCCATCAGGCTGTCGCGCCGCAATGCCGGCCGCACCTCGACCAACCCTTCCGTCGGCACCATCCTCGTGCGCGACGACGGCGCCGGTCCGATGATTGTCGGCACCGGCGTGACCGCCGTGGGCGGCCGCCCGCATGCCGAGACAGAGGCGCTGGCCGAGGCCGGGGAACTCGCGCGCGGCGCCACGGCCTATGTGACATTGGAGCCTTGCGCCCACCACGGCCGCACGCCGCCTTGCGCCAACGCGCTGGTCAATGCCGGCGTGGCGCGCGTCGTTGGTGCTGCCAGCGATCCCGATCCGCGCGTCTCCGGCAAGGGCTACGCCATCCTGCGCGGCGCCGGTGTCGAGGTGGTGGAGAAGGTGCTGGCAGCCGAAGCCGCCGAGCAGATGGCCGGTTACCTGACTCGCTCTCTGAAGAACCGCCCGGAAGTAACTCTGAAGCTTGCGCTTTCGAGCGACAGCAAGATCGGCCGCAAAGGCGCCGGCCAGGTCGCCATCACCGGCGAGATCGCGCGGCGCGACGTCTATCTGATGCGCGCCGAGTCCGACGCCATCCTGGTCGGCATCGGCACCGTGCTCGAGGACGACCCGGCTCTGACCGTGCGACTGCCGGGACTGGAGAACCGCTCGCCGGCGCGCATCATCCTCGATCGGCAGATCCGGTTGCCGGAGACGTCCAAGCTGGTTTGCGGCGTCGACCGCGTACCTCTCTATGTCGCCGCATGTCTGGAAGCCGACCCGCATCGGCGCGCCGCGCTCGAACGCGCCGGCGTGCGCTTTATCGGCACCGAAACACATGACGGCGTCGTCGCCCTGCCGGAATTACTGGAAGACCTTGCCGCGCTTGGCATGGCAAGCGTTTTGGTCGAAGGCGGCGCCAAGGTGGCCAAGGCCTTTCTCGAGGAAGACCTGGTCGACCGCATCGTTCTGTTCCAGGGGCCGGACGCCATCGGCGAAGATGGTATTGCATCGCCGATTGACGCCGACCATATCCCGGCTGGATTTCATAAACTACGCGACATGCGCTTCGGCGAGGACAGCTACGCCGAGTGGGTGAGACCATGAGCCCAAAACGTGGCGACCGGTTTTTGGATTAGATCATGGTCAAAACGAAAGAAACTCTCTGATGTTTACTGGGATTGTCACGGACGTCGGCACTGTTGCAACGGTGAAGCCGTTGGCTGAGGGCGTCGGCCTGCGCATCGAGACGGCCTATGATCCCAAAACGATCGCCATCGGCGCTTCGATTTCCTGCGGTGGCGTCTGCCTGACTGTCACGGCGCTCCCCGAACATGGCTCGAACGCGCGTTGGTTCGAGGTGGAGGCCTGGGAAGAAGCGCTCAGGCTGACCACCGCGTCGAGCTGGAAATCCGGCACCCGGATCAATCTGGAAAGAGCGCTGAAGATTGGCGACGAGCTCGGCGGCCACATCGTCTCCGGCCATGTCGACGGCATGGCCGAGATCATCGAGCGCAAGGAGGAGGGCGATGCCGTGCGCTTCACGCTAGAAGCGCCGCGCCATCTGGCGAAGTTCATCGCGCCGAAGGGCTCGGTCGCGCTCGACGGCACATCGCTCACCGTCAACAAGGTCGAAAGCACCCGCTTCGACGTGCTGCTCATCCATCACTCGCTGAGCGTCACCACCTGGGGCGAGCGCCAGGCCGGTGACCGCGTGAACATCGAAATTGACACCATGGCCCGCTACGCCGCGCGCCTGGCCGAGGCGGCGAAGGAAGGGCTTTGAGGCAAGGCTCAAAGCTTTTCTCGACTTAGTCAGATTCAATCATTATGATTAAACCTGATTGCGAGGTTATATGGACACCAAGGTCATCACCGCTCACGTTCCTTTGCCACTCGCTGAAAAAGTGGACCAACTTGCTGCGCGTTTGGAGCGTCCGCGCGGCTGGATCGTCAAACAAGCCCTTTCGGCTTGGGTCGATCTGGAGGAAGAGCGCCACAAGCTCACGCTTGAGGCACTAGCTGACGTGGACGCTGGTCGGGTTATAGACCACCAAGCGGTCCAAGCCTGGGCTGACAGCCTTGGAACTGAAAACCCATTGCCGGTGCCGCGTTGATGGAATTGAAGTGGACCAGCAAGGCATTGTCCGATCTGGTCAGGCTTCATGATTTTCTCGCGCCAGCTAATAGCCAAGCCGCTGCACGCGTGGTGCAGTCGCTCACCGCGGCGCCGAAACGGTTGATCGAATATCCGCGCATCGGTGAGAAACTGGAACAGTACGAGTCGCGTGAGGTGCGTCGCATTTTAGTAGGCAACTACGAAATTCGGTACGAAATCCAGAACACCACAATTTTGGTGCTGCGTCTGTGGCATGCCAGAGAGGATCGATAGGACGATCATCTCTGCCAATCTTCCGCTTGCGATCAACTCCGCTTCGGCCTAAGTCACCGGCAACCCCCCGGAGACTTCTATGGCAGGCACATCCCAACACGGCAAAGCGTTCATTCGGCCGAAGGCGAAGGCGCATCTGCTCATCGTCGAAGCGCGTTTTCACGACGATCTCGCCGACGCGCTGCTCGAAGGCGCGACCGGCGCGCTGGACGAGGCAGGCGCCACCTATGACGTGGTGACGGTTCCCGGCTCGCTGGAGATACCGGCCGTCATCACCTTCGCGCTCGACGGCGCCGCCGAGGGCGGCACGCATTATGATGGCTTCGTAGCGCTCGGCACCATCATCCGCGGCGATACGTATCATTTCGACATCGTCGCCAATGAATCGAGCCGCGCGCTGATGGACCTTTCGGTGCAGGAGGCGATCGCGATCGGCAACGGTATACTGACCACCGAGAACGACGCGCAGGCATGGACGCGCGCGAAGAAGACCGAGGGCGACAAGGGTGGCTTCGCCGCGCGCGCGGCGCTGACCATGATCGCGCTCAAAGAGAAATTCGGAGCCCAATCGTGACCGAGCCTGCCTCGACCGGAGCGGTCCGCCACGCAAACAAGCGCGGCGCCGCCCGTCTTGCCGCCGTCCAGGCGCTTTATCAGATGGATGTGGCCGGCAGCGGCGTCTTCGAGATCACGGCCGAATACGAGGCCTTCCGCCTTGGCAAGGAAGTCGACGGCGCGCTCTATCGCGAGGCGGACGCGCAATGGTTCCGCGCCATCCTGACCGGCGTCGTCGAGAACCAGAAGACCATCGACCCCGTCATCCGCCAGGCCCTGACCGAGGACTGGCCATTGTCGCGGCTGGATTCGACGCTGCGTGCCATCCTTCGTGCCGGCGTCTACGAATTGATGAAGCGCGAGGACGTGCCGGTGGCCGTCATCGTCTCTGAATATGTCGATATCGCCAAAGCCTTCTACGAAGAGGACGAGCCGAAGCTGGTGAATGCGGTTCTCGATCGCGTCTCGCGCCGGGTTCGCGGCGAGGGGCGCGGTAAGGACGCTCCGTGACAATCGCGACGGCGGCGGTCGTCGAGGCCGGCAGGGAAGGGCGCCGCACAGCCGTCCTGCTTGCCGCCGCGCAGGCAATCGTCGGTTCGGCTGCTCCGATCGCGATTTCGCTTGGCGCGCTAGCCGGTCAATACCTGCTCGGTCCGGACAAGTCGCTGGCGACGGCGCCAATCACCGGCTTCAATCTCGGCGTGGCGCTCGGAGCATTGCCGGCCGCCGCCATCATCCGAAGCCTCGGCTATCGCGGCGGTTTCATGACCGGCACGATCGTCACTGCGTTAGGCGGCCTGATCGCAACGCTCGCCCTCTTCAAAGCTAGTTTTTGGCTGTTCGCCTTCGGCCTCTGCGTCATCGGCGTCGGCGGCGCCTTCGTGCAGCAGTTCCGCTTCGCCGCCGCCGACAACGCGCCGCCCCAATTCAAGGCGCGAGCAATCTCCTTCGTGCTGGCGGGCGGCATCGTAACCGCCATCCTCGGGCCGCAGATCGTCATTTATACCCGCGAACTGCTGGCTCCGGTAATGTTCGCGGGATCCTTCGCTTCGATCCTGCCGCTTGCGGCGGTTGGTGCGCTTATCCTGTCGTTCCTGCGTGTGTCTTCAACGACCAACACCGTCACTGAAACCGCTGCAAGCGATGCCAGGCCGTTGGCTGAAATCGTCACCCAGCCGCGTTTCGTCGCAGCACTTTTCTGCACTGTCGGCAGCTACGCTCTGATGAGCTTCGTCATGACCGGCGCGCCGCTCGCCATGGTCGGCTGCGGCCTGTCGGAGGACGATGCGACGCTCGGCATTTCCTGGCACGTCATGGCCATGTTCGGGCCGAGCTTCTTTACCGGCGCGCTGATCCATCGCTTCGGCGCCGAAAGCATCGTGGCCACTGGCCTCGTGCTCCTGATCGGCTGCGCCACGGTGGCGCTTTCCGGGTTGCACCTGTGGCAATTCTGGACGGCGCTGATCCTGCTCGGGCTTGGCTGGAACTTCGGCTTCATCGGCGCCACGGCCATGGTCGCGGCAAGCTACCGCTCCTCCGAGAAGAGCAAGGTGCAAGGGTTCCACGACTTCGTCCTGTTCGGCTCTGTCGCGTTCTCCTCGCTCATGTCAGGCGCGATCTACAATGCATGGGGCTGGACGATGCTGAACTGGGTCGTCTTCCCGGTTGTCGCGCTTTGCTTCGTCGCGCTCGGCACGTTGAGGATCATCGGCCCACGCAAAGTGTGAAGAAGGTGCCAAGGCCATCCCGGCGACAAGTCCGAAACGACCGGCGTCAGGCATCCGGCGGCAGCACCTGCAGGACCCGCGCGATGAACATGTGGAACTCGCCCATGTAGTTGCGCAGGAATGTTTCGGTCGACTCCACGGTCACTTCGCCATCGTCGGTGATCAATCCCGGGGTGAACTGAATATAGGCTTCGGGAGAGTTCATCTGCGGCGCGTTGCAGAAGCTGAGCACGCTGCGCAGGCTCTGCTGGGCGACCGCCGTTGCGATGGCGCCGGGCGACGTCCCGATGACCGCAGTCGGTTTGCGGGCGAAAGAGTTCTTGCCGTAAGGACGGCTCGCCCAGTCGATTGCGTTCTTCAAGCCGCCGGGGATCGAGCGGTTGTATTCCGGCGTGACGAAAAGCACTGCCTGGACGGACGCGATGGCCTTCTTGAACTCCAGGGCAACCGGCGGAAAGTTCGCGTCATAATCGTAACTATAGAGCGGCAGGTCCTTGAAGGGGATCTCCGTCACTTCAAGTTCGGGGGGCGCGAGTTTGACGAGGGCCTTCGCAAGCTTGCGGTTGATCGAGCCCTTGGCAAGGCTGCCGATGAGGTAGCCGACCTTATGCTTGGCCATGACACACTCCTTTTTTGGCCGCCGACCCGCCTAGCCTAATATTCCCCAGAACAGGGCAGGCCGCCAGCCGACCTTTAGGTCGGGCATTGCCATGTTGGAGTGTGGCCAGGGCATTCGTCCGGGCCGAACAAAAATTATTGCGTGTATCCCCTTAGTTATGAAACCGTATGCCCCGACTGGCCGTTGAACCCGTGCTCATATGCGGCCACCGATCAATCGGTTCATTGCAAGGGATTTTTCACAATGTTTTCAGTTAGAAAGCTCGCCTTCGCGGCGATGGCGCTCGGCATCGCGACAGCTTCGGCAAATGCGCAGGTTGTGGTGTCTTCCAAGATCGACACGGAAGGCGGCGTGCTGGGCAACATTATTCAACTCGTGCTCAACGCCAACAACATCAAGACCACCGACCGCATTCAGCTCGGCGCGACCCCTGTCGTGCGCAAAGCGATCACCGCCGGCGAGATCGACATCTATCCAGAATATACGGGCAATGCTGCCTTCTTCTTCCAGCAGGCCGACGATCCGGTCTGGAAGGACGCCGCCAAGGCCTATGAAACCGCCAAAAAGCTCGACTATGACGCCAACAAGATCGTCTGGCTGTCGCCATCGCCGGCCAACAACACTTGGGCGATCGCGCTGCGCAAGGAAGTGGCTGACGAGAACAAGCTCGCCACGCTGACGGACTTCGGCAAGTATGTCGCCGGCGGCGGCAAGGTTGTGCTCGCGGCTTCGGCCGAGTTCGTCAATTCGGCGGCGGCACTCCCCGCCTTCCAGACGACCTACGGCTTCACGCTCAAGCCGGACCAGTTGATCACGCTCTCCGGCGGCGACACCGCGGCGACCATCGCCGCCGCCGCCAACCAGACCAACGGCGCCAACGCCGCCATGGTCTATGGCACCGACGGCGGCATCCAGCCCTCCGGCCTCGTCGTGCTTGAGGACGACAAGGGCGTGCAGCCGGTCTACCAACCCGCCCCGATCATCCGCGAAGAAGTCCTGAAGCAGCATCCCGAAATCGAGGCGCTGCTGAAGCCGGTCTTCGCCAAGCTTGATCTCGTCACACTGCAGGACCTCAATGGCCGCGTGCAGCTGGGCGGCGAACCTGCGAAGGGCGTGGCTGAGGATTTCCTGAAGAAGAACGGCTTCCTGAAGTAGGGTGGACACGGCGCGCTGGCTCGGGTGGGGACGATCGTGATCATCCGCCTCGACAAGCTCGGCGTCGTGATCGCCGCGATCGTCGCCTACGCTGCCCTGGCGGCTCCCTTTGCCACGTTCCGCGCCAACCGCATCGTGCCGGGGCAGGCGCGTTCGATTATCGAAGCATTGCCGCCGACACTTGGCACGCTGCTGCTGGCGATCGTGATCGCGGGGGCCGTCATTGCCCTGCTCAGGACGACGCTGATCCTCAGGCTGGCCGCCAGCATCATCGTGCTGGTCGCCCTTGCGATCCTCATCGGCGTCGCCGGAGGTTTCCTGACCCCCGCCGGCAACACCTTCGCCCGCGTTTCACCGGCCTCCGGTTTCTGGCTGCTGATCTTTGCCTTCACCTTGCTTCTCGCTGACGTGCTAACCAGGCTGAACCTTTCGCCCTGGGCGCGCGTCGGCGTGCTGGTGCTTGCCGCTTTGGCCATCGCGGCGCTGCTTGTCTCGGGGAGCTGGGACAGCCTCTCCATCCTCAAGGAATATGCCAGCCGCGCCGACAGTTTCTGGGCGGAGGCTTCCAAGCACTTTAGCTTGGCGCTTGGCTCGCTGGCCGGCGCGGTGATCGTCGGCATACCGCTCGGCATCCTTTGCCACCGCGTCGACAAACTGCGGGCTGGCGTGCTCAATGTGCTCAACGTCATCCAGACCATTCCATCGATCGCGCTGTTCGGCCTGCTGATCGCACCGCTCGGCTGGGTCGCCCTCCACGTGCCGGGCGCTGCTGCGATCGGCATCAGGGGCATCGGCACCGCGCCGGCCTTTGTCGCGCTTTTCCTCTATTCGCTGCTGCCGGTGGTGGCGAATACGGTGGTTGGGCTGGCTGGTGTACCCCGCGCGGCAAACGACGCCGCGCGCGGCATGGGCATGACCGACCGCCAGCGACTGTTCGACGTCGAGTTCCCGCTCGCGTTTCCGGTGATCCTTACCGGCATCCGCATCGTGCTGGTGCAGAATATCGGCCTTGCCACCATTGCCGCGCTGATCGGCGGCGGCGGCTTCGGCGTGTTCGTTTTCCAGGGCGTCGGCCAGACGGCAATGGATCTGGTGCTGCTCGGCGCGCTGCCCACTGTGGCATTGGCCTTTGCGGCTGCCATTATCCTCGATGCGGTGATCGAGATGACCGCCACCAAGCGCAGGGTAGTTGAAACGGCATGATCGAGATCGAACGCATCACCAAGCGCTATAATGAGACCACGGTGGTCGACGATGTTTCGATGGTCATCGAACCCCGGACCATCGCCACCATCGTCGGCACGTCGGGATCAGGCAAGACGACGCTGCTCAGGATGATCAACCGGTTGGTTGAGCCGACCTTCGGCGTCATCAAGCTCGACGGCGCCGACAACCGCTCCGTGCCCGGTTATCGGCTGCGCCGCAGCATCGGCTATGCCATCCAAGGGCACGGCCTGTTTCCGCATCGCACGGTGGCGCAGAACATTGCCACCGTGCCGTTGCTGCTCGGCTGGGACAGGGATCGCATCGAGGCTCGCGTCGACGAGTTGCTGACGCTCTACCAACTGGAGCCCCAGGCCTATGGCCCGCGTTACCCGCACGAGCTTTCCGGCGGCCAGCAGCAGCGCGTCGGCGTCGCGCGTGCCTTGGCCGCCGAGCCGAACGTGCTTTTGATGGACGAGCCTTTCGGCGCGCTGGATCCGATCATCCGCACCAAGGCGCAGGAAGATCTGCTGGCGATCCAGAAACGTTTCGGCACCACCATCATCCTCGTCACCCACGACATGGAAGAGGCGGTGCATATGGGGGACAAGATCGCCGTGATGGATGCCGGCAAGCTGGTGCAATACGCCAAGCCTGCCGAGATTCTCGCGAGACCCGCAAGCGGCTTCGTCGAGACACTGGTCGGCGCCAGCGAGAGGCCGTTCCGGCTGCTCTCGCTTGGCCATGTGCGAGACGCCGTGGAGCCGGGTAGCGCGGAGGGGGAGGCGATCCCCGGTGACGCCACGCAGCGCGACGCGCTGGCCGAGCTACTGTGGTCGGGCCGCCCCGCGCTGCCGGTGAAGGACGCCGACGGCAAGCTGCTCGGCCGCGTCACCATCGAAGGCTTGGTGAAACGCGCGGCGAGGCCGCAATGAAAGCCTGGCTGCCTGCGCTGTTGAGACTGGCTGTCCTGGCGCTGCTGGTGATTTTCGTCACCAGCCCCGGCTGGTTTGAGCCGCTGTTGAAACCGCTGACGGAGAACGGCGCGCCGGCTATCTACAACCAGGGCAGCCTGCTGGCGCTGACCCTGCAGCACCTGCGGATCGTCCTGGTCGCGACGGTCGCGGCAACGATCGTCGCCGTGGCTTTAGCTATCCTGGTCACCAGGCCCGCAGGCGCCGAATTCCTGCCCTTGTCGCGCAGCCTGGTCAATATCGGCCAGACCTTTCCGCCGGTTGCCGTGCTGGCGCTTGCCGTGCCGGCCGTCGGTTTTGGCGAGAAGCCGACGCTTATAGCACTTTTCCTTTACGGCCTGCTGCCGATCTTCGAGAACGCGCTGACGGCGCTGACCACGCTGCCTGGGAACGTGATGGAAGCGGCGAGCGGCGCCGGCATGACCGGCTGGCAAAGACTGATGAAGGTCGAGCTACCGCTCAGCGCCCCGGTGATCCTGGGCGGCATCCGGCTTTCGGTCGTCATCAGCCTCGCCACCGCGACGATCGGCTCGACCGTTGCGGCCAAGACGCTCGGCGAGGTGATCATCGCGGGGCTGATCTCAAACAATCTCGCCTTCGTTCTGCAGGGTGGCCTGATAGTGGCAGCGCTCGCGGTGCTGATCTATGACGGCCTGTCGGCGATCGAGCGCTACGCCGCGCGGCGCATGGGGCAGGGGGCGGAATAGCCGATGCGGGAGGGCTGGCGGGCAGGTTGCCCTGTGATGCCGTTGCGTCATTTCAATCGATCTAATTTCCCGATCACGCTGGCATAACAAATCCCCCCTTCTTCTTTTGGGCGAAAGCCTAGCAAAAACCGAACAATATCTTGACGTTCCAAGCCCTGTTTCGCATACACCCCAACCAAGGGGTGGATTCCGCGCGCGGCATCCATCTCCGTTCCAACGGCCCAGGGAGGGGTTCTTTTGGGCCAACAATCGAGGAAAATCCGGCAATGACCATCATTACCGCCGTCATCGCCTGCGGCTTGCTGTCAGTTCTGTACGCCATCTGGGCTACACGCTCGGTCCTTGCGTCCGATCAGGGCAATCAGCGCATGCAGGAAATCTCCGCCGCCATCCGAGAGGGTGCCCAGGCCTATCTGGCGCGCCAGTACACCACCATCGCCGTTGTGGGCATCGTCGTGCTCCTGCTTGCCTGGTGGCTACTTTCGATCACCTCCGCGATCGGTTTCCTGATCGGCGCCGTGCTTTCGGGCGCCGCCGGCTTCATCGGCATGCATGTCTCGGTGCGCGCCAATGTTCGGACCGCGCAGGCGGCCTCGAACAGCCTCGCCGCCGGCCTCGACATCGCCTTCAAGTCCGGCGCCATCACTGGCCTGCTGGTCGCTGGCCTGGCGCTGCTCGGCGTCTCGATCTACTACGCCATCCTGACCGGCCCGATGGGTCTCCAGCCGAATGACCGCGTCGTCATCGACTCGCTGGTCTCGCTCGGCTTCGGCGCTTCGCTGATCTCGATCTTCGCCCGTCTCGGCGGCGGCATCTTCACCAAGGGCGCGGATGTCGGCGGCGACCTCGTCGGCAAGGTCGAGGCTGGCATTCCCGAAGATGATCCACGCAACCCGGCTACCATCGCCGACAATGTCGGCGACAATGTCGGCGACTGCGCCGGCATGGCCGCCGACCTTTTCGAGACCTATGCGGTGACCGTCGTCGCCACCATGGTTCTGGCCGCCATATTCTTCGGCGGTACAGCCGCGCTGGGCGCGGCCATGCTCTATCCGCTCGCCATCTGCGGCGCCTGCATCCTGACCTCGATCGTCGGCACCTTCTTCGTCAAGCTCGGTTCCAACGGCTCGATCATGGGCGCTCTCTACAAGGGCCTGATCGTCACCGGCCTGCTTTCGATCGTGGGTCTTGCCGCCGCGACCTCCGCTACAGTCGGTTGGGGCGAGGTCGGCGCCGTCGCCGGCATCGCCATCATCGGCAAGAACCTGTTCATCTGCGGCCTGATCGGTCTGCTGGTGACCGGTTTGATCGTGGTGATCACCGAATACTACACCGGCACCAACAAGCGTCCGGTGAACTCGATCGCCCAGGCTTCGGTGACCGGCCACGGCACCAACGTGATCCAGGGTCTTGCCGTTTCGCTGGAATCGACGGCGCTGCCGGCCATCGTCATCGTCGGCGGCATCATCGCCACCTACCAGCTCGGAGGCCTGTTTGGCACCGCGATCGCCGTCACCACCATGCTTGGCCTCGCAGGCATGATCGTGGCGCTCGACGCCTTCGGCCCGGTCACCGACAATGCCGGCGGCATTGCCGAAATGGCCGGCCTGCCCAAGGAAGTGCGCCACTCCACCGACGCGCTCGACGCGGTAGGCAACACCACCAAGGCGGTGACCAAGGGCTATGCCATCGGCTCGGCCGGCCTCGGCGCGCTTGTGCTGTTCGCGGCCTACTCGAACGACCTGAAGTTCTTTGCCGCCAACGGCGACAAGTACCGCTACTTCCAGGGCATGGGCGACGTCTCCTTCGACCTCTCCAACCCCTATGTCGTCGCCGGCCTGATCTTCGGCGGCCTGATCCCTTATCTGTTCGGCGGCATCGCCATGACCGCCGTCGGTCGCGCCGCCGGCTCCATCGTCGAGGAAGTGCGCAAGCAGTTCCGCGAGGACAAGGGCATCATGGCCGGCACCTCGAAGCCGAACTATGCGCGCGCCGTCGACATCCTGACCAGGGCGGCGATCAGGGAAATGATCGTCCCGTCGCTGCTGCCGGTGCTGGCGCCGCTCGTCGTCTATTTCGGCGTGCTGCTGATCTCGGGCTCCAAGGCCTCGGCCTTCGCGGCGCTCGGCGCCTCGCTGCTCGGCGTCATCGTCAACGGTCTCTTCGTCGCCATCTCGATGACCTCCGGTGGCGGCGCCTGGGACAACGCAAAGAAGTCGTTCGAGGACGGTTTCACCGACAAGGACGGCGTCAAGCACCTGAAGGGCTCGGACGCGCACAAGGCCTCGGTCACCGGCGACACCGTCGGCGACCCCTACAAGGACACCGCCGGCCCGGCCGTCAATCCGGCGATCAAGATCACCAACATCGTCGCGCTGCTTCTTCTCGCCGTGCTCGCGCACGGCTGATCGCGGCGGCTATTCCAGGACAAAGCCCGCGGGAGCGATCCCGCGGGCTTTGTTTTTTCGCATGACATCCTTCATGCATTCCGTTGCTTGGTGGGGCACTCAGTTTGCTTCGGGCCCCGCTGCCACGGCGGAAGGGGCCTGCTACGCGTCGATGTCGGGCTCTCGCACAAAACCCGCCGGCGAGGCGGCGGGTGCTGATTATTCTTCGAGCCGTCGATGGAGTTACGGCGTGCCGCCGCCACCGCCGGGGACGCCGGGTGCCAGCTTGCTGGCGCCGTTGATGACCTGGCTCAGGAAGTTCTGGTCCTTGCCGCCGGTCGGTGTCGTCCTGGAGATGAAGTCGAAGATCTTGCCATCCTTCAGGCCGTAGTTGGCGATCTGCGTAACGCGACCGTCAGCTCCGAAATACACCGCGAGCACATGCTGGTCGATGATATGCGGGTTGTCGAAGGCGACGTAGCGCTTGCGCGTCTGCGAGATGTAGTAGAAGGCCTCGTTGTCGAAGGTCGCCGTCGTCGACGGCGTGCCCAGCGCCAGCAGCACCTGTTCACGGCTCGATCCGACCGGCACCGAATCGATTGCCTGCTGGTCGATGACGTAGCCTTTCGTCAGCGTCTCGCTTGGATGGAGATCGCCGAACATCTTGGACGAATTGCAGGCGGAAAGCGCTGATACGACCATCAGCAGTGAAGCCACGCCCACCGGGGCTGGCGCAAGAAACGACTTGAATTTCAGCGCACCCAACAACAATTCTCCATCACATCCCCGCAACTTGCGCTGGGCCGCAAAACCGGTAAACCAGCTTGCATGCCGATGCAACAAGGCCAAATCAAACAACAGGTCCCCGGGAGACCGCCCTCAATGTTCCAGCGCCTTTTTGGCCGCGAACGCAATGCCAACCGCGCTATCACCGACGCGCTCTACGCACAAATCGTGGCGGCGGCGCGGCAAACGGTGTTTTATTCGGACTGGAATGTGCCGGATACGCCGCTTGGCCGCTTCGAGATGCTGTCGCTGCATATCTATCTCGTCCAGCACCGGCTGCATGGCGAGCAAGGCGTGGCGGCCGAGGTCGCGCAAGTGCTGATCGACGAGTTCTTCCTCGACGTCGATCATTCGCTGCGCGAACTTGGAATAGGCGATGTCGGCGTGCCCAAGCGCATGAAGAAGCTGGCAAGGATGTTCTACGGCCGCACGGCCGCCTATGATGGTGCCCTCCGGGAAAACGACCGGGTGGCGCTGGCGGCGGCGCTTGCCCGCAATGTCAGGCCGGACGCGGGCCGCTGGCCGCAGGCGTCGCTGCTGGCGGACTATGTCTGCGAGGCGTCGCAAAAGCTGGCCGCGCAGCCGACCGAATCGCTTGCCGCCGGCATGGTCGCGTTTCCGGTCGCAGGGGCCGCTTCAAGGAGGCCAGCATGAAAGACGCTGAATCGCGCAGCCCGGTGTCCTTTGTCGCCAATGTCGCGCGGCTGCCGCAAAGGGGCCTGCCTGTCCTGGTCGAGGCCGATCAGCGCCAGCGCGAAGCACTTGCCACCGAATATGACCTGCTTTCGGTCGAAAGCTACCGCGCCGAACTGCTTGTTGCTTCATGGAAGCGCAATGGCGTCAAGGTTACGGGCCGTGTCGAGGCCGACATCACGCAGGCCTGCATCGTCACGCTGGAGCCGGTAAGCGCGCATATAGACGAGCCGGTCGAGGCTCTGTTCCTGCCCGAGCAGTCGAAGCTTGGACGTGAGGGTTTCGAAGGCGGCGGCGAGATCATTCTCGACGCCGACGGACCCGACAGCCCGGAAACATTCTCCGGCGACACGATCGATGTCGGTGCGCTGGCCGAACAGTTCTTCGGCCTGGCGATCGATCCCTATCCGCGCAAGCCGGGAGCCTCGCTCGACGTCGCCGGCGACGATCAGCCCGAGGAAAGCGAATTCCAGAAGAAGCTGCGTTCGCTGCTTGGAAAATCCTGACAGTGGTCCGGATTTTGGAAAAGTTGGTTGTGCGCAGGCACAAAACCGCTATTTTCGCCGAACCTTCGCGAGCCCCTTTACCTCGGCAGGCGTCCGCCGCTAGCCAGGCAAACCGTGAGAAAAACACCGAGTGATCAGGATTTCCATCGATGCCATGGGCGGCGATCACGGACCCAGCGTGGTCATCCCGGCGCTGATGACGGTCGTCATCCGCCGCCCCGACATCCGCTTCGTCATCTATGGCCGCGAGGACGTGGTGCGTCCCGAACTCGCCAAGTTCCCGAAACTCGCCGAAGTAAGCGAGTTCGTCCACTGCGAGATCGCCGTGCGCATGGACGATAAGCCGAGCCAGGCGCTGCGCCACGGCCGCTGGAAGTCCTCGATGTGGAAGGCCGTCGAGGCGGTGAAGAGCGGCGTCGCACAGGCCTGCATCTCGGCCGGCAACACCGGCGCGCTGATGGCGATGTCGAAATTCTGCCTGCGCACGATGGCCACCATCGACCGCCCCGCGATCGCGGCGCTCTGGCCGACGACGCGCGGCGAAAGTGTCGTGCTCGATGTCGGCGCCACCATCGGCGCGGACGCGCATCAGCTGATCGATTTCGCCATTCTGGGCACCGGCATGGCGCGCTCGGTGTTCGGCATCGAGCGGCCGAGCGTCGGCCTGCTCAATGTCGGCGTCGAGGAGATCAAGGGCCAGGAAGAGGTCAAGGAGGCCGGGCGCATGCTGCGCGAGGCCAACATGGCCTCGATGAATTACCGCGGCTTCGTCGAAGGCGATGACATCGGCAAGGGCACGGTCGACGTGGTGGTCACCGAGGGCTTTGCCGGCAATATCGCGCTCAAGACCGCCGAGGGCACGGCAAGGCAGATCGCCGGCTATCTTCGCGCCGCCATGAGCCGTACGCTCATGGCCAAGATCGGCTACGTCTTCGCCAAGGGCGCCTTCGACCGGCTGCGTGAGAAGATGGATGTCGGCCGCTCGAATGGCGGCGTCTTTCTGGGCTTGAACGGCATCGTGGTGAAAAGCCATGGCGGCGCCGATTCGGATGGCTTCGCTGCGGCTATTGAGCTCGGCTACGATATGGTGCGCAACAATCTGCTTGACCGGATCGAGGCCGACCTCGATCTGTTCCATGCGCGCAATCCGAACGCCCAGGCAAACAGGAAATCCGGTGTCTCCGCCGACGCCGAGGAATAGGAACGGACCTTGATCAGATCAGTCGTGCGCGGCAATGGTGCCGCGCTCCCCCGCCGCATTATGAAGAATGCCGACTTCGAAGGCATGGTCGAGACCTCCGACGAGTGGATCGTCCAGCGCACCGGCATCCGCCAGCGCCATGTCGCGGCCGATGACGAGACGACGGCCTCGTTGGGCGAGGCAGCGGCGCGCGCCGCGCTCGACAGCGCGGGTATGACGCCAGCCGATATCGACCTCATCATCCTGGCGACTTCGACGCCCAACAACACGTTCCCGGCAACCGCCGTCGAGATCCAGAACAGGCTCGGCATGCATCACGGCTTTGCCTTCGACATGCAGGCGGTGTGCTCGGGCTTCGTCTATGCCGTCGCCACCGCTGACCTTTACATACGCGGCGGCTTGGCCAGGCGTGTCCTGGTGATCGGCTCGGAGACATTCTCGCGCATCCTCGATTGGAACGACCGCTCGACCTGCGTGCTGTTCGGCGACGGCGCCGGAGCGCTTGTTCTCGAAGCCCAAGAGGGTGCCGGTGCGATCACCGACCGCGGCGTGCTGGCGGCGAGCCTGCGCTCCGATGGCGCGCATAAGGACAAGCTGTTCGTCGACGGCGGAGCTTCGACGACGGGAACCGTCGGCCATCTCAGGATGGAAGGTCGCGAGGTGTTCAAGCATGCCGTCGGCATGATCACCGATGTCATCGAAGCGACCTTCGGCGAGGCCGGCATAACGGCGCAGGACCTCGACTGGTTCGTGCCGCATCAGGCCAATAAACGAATTATTGACGCTTCCGCCAGGAAGCTCGGGATAGCCGAGGAGAAAGTTGTGGTCACCGTGGATTTACACGGTAACACCTCGGCTGCCTCGGTGCCGCTGGCTCTCTCGGTGGCCGTCGCCGACGGCCGCATCAAGAGGGGCGATCTTGTGCTTCTCGAGGCGATGGGTGGAGGCTTCACATGGGGCGCGGTATTGCTCCGCTGGTAAGTGCCGAACGCGCCGGTTCGGTCCTTGACCTTGCCGGATCAATTACTTAGGCTCTGTCTTTGGCTGTATCGATTTACATTTTCTGCGAGCAGATGGGACGGTCGCATGGGGGGAAAGACACTGACGCGTGCCGACCTTGCTGAAGCCGTTTATCGGAAGGTTGGTCTGTCGCGGACTGAATCGGCGGAACTCGTCGAAGCTGTGCTGGACGAAATCTGCGAAGCCATCGTTCGGGGCGAGACGGTCAAACTTTCGTCTTTTGCCACCTTCCACGTCCGCTCCAAGAACGAGCGCATCGGCCGCAATCCCAAGACCGGCGAGGAAGTGCCCATCCTGCCGCGCCGGGTGATGACGTTTAAATCGTCGA
Source organism: Mesorhizobium sp. WSM4976 (assembly GCF_029625685.1). Taxonomy (NCBI): domain Bacteria; kingdom Pseudomonadati; phylum Pseudomonadota; class Alphaproteobacteria; order Hyphomicrobiales; family Phyllobacteriaceae; genus Mesorhizobium; species Mesorhizobium sp. WSM4976. The sequence continues at coordinate 8,795 of NZ_JARTVT010000014.1, read as the reverse complement.
ATGTGCTCAAGAGCCGGATTCTGCGTTCGCACCAGACCAGCAAAGGCAAAGGCGGCAAGTAGTTTGCTGGCGAATGCGGTTGAAAACCGCCGGCCGTTTTGACGCTGGGCTTGAATATCCTTTCATAAATCGCTGAAATAAGGCGCGATTCGGCATCATGCGCCGGGTCGTGGTCCAGTGTGGAGGATTGGCCCATGGACAAGAGCCCCGATGCATTCCGCACCATCAGCGAAGTCGCGGAAGATCTCGACCTGCCGCAGCACGTGCTGCGTTTCTGGGAGACACGCTTCACCCAGATCAAGCCGATGAAGCGCGGCGGCGGGCGTCGCTACTACCGGCCGCAGGATGTTGAACTGATCAAGGGCATCCGGCACATGCTTTATGATCAGGGTTATACGATCAAAGGCGTGCAGAAGCTGTTGCGCGAGAACGGCAACCATTTTCTGGTCGCCATCGGCAATGGAGACATGGCCGCCGTGGAGGCGATCGCCCAGCGCCGTCAGGCCGAGCAGGTACCGCTGACGGCGGCCGCGCAGCCGCGCGGCGACGAGGATGCGCTCGTGGGCCAGCCGAAGGTGAAGCCCAGTCGGCGTTTCTTCGGCCTTGGCAAAAGCGACGACGAAGGTCCGGTGCAACCGGACGCTTCAAAATTGTCGCGTGACAATCGCGCCCTGCTGCAGGAGGCGCTGTTCGACTTGCTGGAATGCAAGCGCCTGCTTGACCAGGTACGTTGAACGGGCATCATTCCACGTGATGCCGCGCGGTCGGGCCGCCGGAACTGGCCTGTCGTCCGTGCGTTAGGCCTTCTCGAAGAGAAGGACAATCAGCATGGCATCGTTTTCGAGCCTCTCCGACCTCGACATCGAGAAGCAGGTCGCTACGCTTACGCGGCAATTGAACGACCTTAAGAAGGTTTTGGCCAGGCGCGGTGACGCCTATTACGAGGATGGCCGCGAGGCGGCCTCAGACTATTATTCTCAGCTATACGATCGACTTCACGAGGCGCTGCCTGCAATAAGGCGCAGGGGCAGGGTGATTGAGCGGACGGCGCGCGACCATCCGGCGACGACCGCCGCCGTCGGACTTTTGGTGGTGGGACTGCTTGCCGGCCTTTTGATCAGCCGCCGCTGATCGATGAACGCGATTTGAAACAGAAATGGGCGGCCGTCCAGCACGACCGCCATTCCCGTCATTGGGCTATGCGCGGTCAGTCAGGCGCGCATTTGTTTTCGTGTTGCGCGCGCCGCATCTGGCACGCAGCGCCTCGGCATAGAGGCGGCTTACACCGCGATGCCGTCGCCGGATATAGGCCGAGTCTTCGAGCCGCCAAAACCGTTCGAGCCGCTCGGCGATCTCAGGATTGGTCCAGGTGCCGTAGCCGGCGGCGGAATAGATGCATATCTCGCCCGAATACAGGCCCTTATCCGTTACCAGGAAATCGACCCTGGCATGATCGAGGTCGCCGGCGATACGCGGCGCCAGCGCTATCGCCTGCCGGACAAAGTCGAGCAGTGCGGGACTGACAGGCAGGGACTGATCCTCCCGCGGATAGTCGGGATCGCGTCCGGGTAACGGACGGCCGTCGCCGTCGAACAGGTGCGAGCGCGCGGCGAGCTTGTCTTCGGCCCAAACGTGACTGATGTCGCCGCTGCAGACATGAACCTTGATGTCGGTGGCGATCAAACCGCCGCTGAGTTTCAGCTGCTCCTCGACGAAAACGACGGGGGTGATAGGCCAATACGCCCATTCGCCGCTGCGTCGTCCGAACCGTTTCTTGAGCCACCGCTTTGTCTTGCGCATGATCTCCGCACGCTCGGGCCGGCCGCCGGAAACGAATATGTTCATCTCGCAGCCATGATTGGTTTTGACGACGACCTGGCCGGCAAGCAGTTCCGCCGGGAGGTCTTCGGGGTGCCGGCCGGACCATAGTGTTTTGGGTATCGGCAACTCAGGGCAGGCGGCGCGGATATAGGCTTTCGCCGCCAGCTTGTCGGTCAGCGTCACGAAGAGCGGATTACGGTCGACGATCTTCCGCCACAGCATCAGTTCGTTGTAGCGCGAGGGAGCGGCGGGATTCGGCAGATAGCCGAGCCTCATGGCGAAGCGGGCAACAAGAGCCGGATGACGAAGCGTCAGTACAGTTCGCGCGACCATCAGAACCAAGCGGTGTCTGGCCGGCAGGTCGGCGTAGTTTCCCATCAGACGCGGTCCGGGCGGCGTTTCGGCATCACCGGATGCTTAATGAGAAGAGACTCCGAAGGGAAGGCAGGTCGCTCGAACAACGAAGGCCTGCCCTCCCGTCGGCGAGAAGGAAGGATCAGGCCTTCTTCGGAGCCATCTTCTTGTGGTGGTGACGATGATGGTGGCGATAGAAATGATGGTGGACGCGGTGATGCCTGCGATGATGATGACGATGATGCTTCGTCATCGGAGCCGCATCAGCGCTCGTGGCACCGAGGATCGGCATGGTGAAGGCCAGGGCCAGAGCCAGCCCGAGCGCAGAGAGGAGTGACTTCTTCATGACTTCGTTTCCTTACGCGGGCGTTCCGAGATTCACCGGACCAATCGGTGACCCAAGCCCCGCGAGCCGGACTATCCTCTTGGTTTTTTTCGCCAATTTTTCCCAAGTGTAGATTTTTGTTTCTCGAATGTTTCCGAGGATCCTCATGCTCGCGCGTGCCCGGCGTTGGGCGGTCTCCGGAAATCGGGAGTGCGAACGGGCCGGATGAAGTCCGCCCGGCTTCACATGGGCGGCGCGACGCCGTGATTCCCGACCACGACCCGGTTCGCCACGAGCTTGCGATCGCCACCTCGCTTGGCGTTGACGAACACCGCGGCGCCCGGCGTCAGATCCGCCGGCGTAGCCGTGGCGAATGTCACGATCGGTGTCGTCTGCGGGATGGCGATCTGCTTCTTCTGGCCGTTGTCATAGGTGAGCGTGACCGTGCGGCCTTCGATTTCGGTGACGTCGGCAACGGTACCGTTGGTCATACGGCTGTTGGGCTGCAGATCCCAGTCGCGGTCGCCTTCTCCCGTGCCCTTCAGCGCCGCGGGAAAGATCACGACTTCCAGCGCCCCGCTACCGCCATCGGCTTTCGAAATCGAGGCGATGCCCAGGAAATCGCCTTGCTTGATATCGGCGGCCGAAGCCTTGGCGACGCCCGAAATCTTCCAGCCGTCGGCAAGCGTGATCGCATCGGTCTTGCCGTCGCGGTCCTTCACCGTCAGCGTCGATCCGGCAACGCCGACAACAGTGCCTCGAACACGCGCGGCATCCGCCGCCCAAGCTTCCGCCGCGCCAATGACGATCGAGACGACGCCGAGCACAATTGCGAATAATTTCAAAATCATCACATCAGATCCTTTCGTGAGATGGCCGCCGCCCCTGTCGGCTGCCGACGACAGCAAGCTAACGAACCGAGCCGTCGAAAATGCCGGCGCATCCGGTCGCGAGACCTTCAAAAGAACTTGATTGAGCGCCGCGCCTTCTTACATGTGTCGAGCCTGGTGGCATTCGGCTGGGCGCCGCTTCACGATGGCGTGACGCCGCATCGGTGCTCTTGGCAAATCATTCGTTAACGAGCATTCTCCCGCCCGTCTCAGGCAACACCATTTCATCAGACCCTGTTTCATCCCAAGGAGTTGCCATGCCCAACACCGCACGAAACGCTGTTTCCAACGACATCATTGCCGCGCCCGGCCTCAATCCATTGAAAGCTGCTCGCGAAACCAGGGGATACACGATCGAGGAACTCTCTTTGACCTGCGGTCTGGCCGTGGGCGAGATCGTCGACATCGAGGACGGCAAGGACGCCGATCCCGCCAAGCTCCGGCGCATCGCTACCGCGCTGCAGATGCCGGAAGAGGAATTGATCACGGTGACGGACGCCGAGAACCGGCCCACGCATCAGTAGAGGCGCGAAAAGCGTCCCATTCGAGCCCGCCGAGATTTCGCCCGGCGGGCTTTTTGATGCCTGAAGGACGGAAGCGCTGGCTCTTGCCAACACTGGTTTAGCCGTGCGAATCGCCGACCACTGCTATCCGACAGACCTGACGAGGGGGTCACCATGAGCTTGGAATCGGTTCGCGCCTTCTTTGCGCGGCATGCGCCCGACATCGAGGTCATCGTCACCGAGGCCAGTTCGGCAACCGTGGCGCTGGCGGCGGAAGCCCATGGGGTGACGCCGGCGCAGATCGCCAAGACGATCTGTCTGCGCGTCGGGGACGAGACCATGCTGGTCGTCACCAGTGGCGTCGCCAGGCTCGACAACCGCAAGTTCAAGGACAGGATGGGCGGCAAGCCGCGCATGCTTGGCGCAGAGGAGGTGCTTGCGGCCACCAGCCATCCGCCGGGTGGCGTCTGTCCGTTTGGCCTGCCGGCGCCGCTTCCCGTCTATTGCGATCTGTCGCTCAAGTCCTTCGACGATGTCGTCCCCGCTGCCGGCGCCACCAATGCCGCGGTGCGCATCGGGCCGCAGCGCATGGCCGATCTGGTCGGCGCCATATGGGTCGACGTTTGCCAGTAACAATTACCGCCTAGATATCTCCCTGTGGTCCGTCGAGCGGCCTTGGCCGGCATTCGGCCGCAGTCGCTCGCTCGCATTCGGTTTGATGCGGCGCTCATTGTCCATGCCTTTCGCGGCCGCGCGTCGACCAATCCGAAAAGTGTCGACTAGCGCCCAAGGACGTGGACATTAGTCTTGACAGAAATACAGATGTTCAATACCGGTCAAGCTACCAAACAGCATGCTATATGGGAGGAATAAGCGGTATGGCTTCCAATATCTCGTTGACGGGCCTAGCCCGGGATCTCGAGGAACGCGGCAAGTCCGGCAAGCCTATCCGCATCGGCCTGATTGGCTCCGGCGAAATGGGCACCGATATCGTCACCCGCGTCGCCCATATGTCCGGTATCGAGATCGGTGCCATCTCCGAATTGAACCTTCCCGCGGCCAGCAAGGCCGTCGATATTGCTTTCCAGGAAACCGGACACGCGCGGGAGGTATCGAACGCGTCGGCAATGACCGCTGCCATGGAGGCAGGCAAGATCGCCATCACTAACGATTCCAGCCTTGTCATCGGCAACGACCTCATCGACGTCGTGATCGACGCGACCGGCGTCCCGGCCGTCGGCGCCGAGATCGGCCTGCGCGCCATGGAGCATGGCAAGCACCTGGTGATGATGAATGTCGAGGCTGACGTCACCATCGGCGCCTATCTCAAGGCCGAGGCCGACCGGCTCGGCGTGACCTATTCGCTGGGCGCCGGCGACGAGCCGTCTTCCTGCATGGAACTGATCGAGTTCGTGTCCGCCATGGGCCACCCGATCGTTGCCGCGGGCAAGGGCAAGAACAACCCGCTCAACATCGACGCCACGCCTCCGGACTATGAGGAGGAGGCGAAGCGCCGGCACATGAACGTGCGCATGCTGGTCGAATTCGTCGATGGCTCCAAGACCATGGTCGAGATGGCGGCGATCGCCAATGCGACCGGGCTGGTCCCTGACAAGCCCGGCATGCACGGCCCATCGGCCACGCTCGCCGAATTGTCGAAGGTGCTGGTGCCTCAGAAGGACGGCGGCGTGTTGTCGAAGGTGGGCGTCGTCGACTATTCGATCGGCAAGGGCGTCGCTCCCGGCGTCTTCGTCGTCGCCGACATGTCGCATCCGCGAATCTCGGAGCGCATGGAAGACCTGAAGATGGGCAAGGGCCCGTACTTCACCTTCCATCGCCCCTATCACCTCACTTCGCTGGAAGTGCCGCTGACCTGCGCCCGCGTCGTGCTCTACGGCAAGGCCGACATGGTGCCGCTGGCAAAACCGGTCGCCGAGGTCTGTGCCGTCGCCAAGAAGGACCTGAAGCCCGGCGATAAACTCGATGCCATCGGCGAATATTGCTATCGCGCCTGGATCATGACGGCTCCTGAAGCCCGCGCGGCGCGCGCCATCCCTTGCGGCCTGCTGCAGGGCGGCTCGGTCACCGCGCCCATCGAGAAGGGCGAGCTCATCACCTATGCCAATGCGGCGCCCGCGCCGGGCTCGAAGATCGCCGAACTGCGCGCCCGCCAGGACAAGCTCGTTTACGGGACCGTGGAGGCGTGATCATGGCCGGAGCCAGCAAAGCCGTCGTGGATAGCCGGGCCAACCTCCCTTTCATCTATCGCCAGTACAGCCCCGAGCAGCTCAGACAGGTGCTTCACACGATGTATCTCATCCGCCGTTTCGAAGAGGGCGCGGAAGAGTGTTACATGCGCGGCCTCATCCACGGCACCATGCACCTGTCGATCGGCCAGGAAGCGAGCGCCATGGGCATCTGCATGCCGCTCGCCGAGGATGACCAGATCACCTCGACGCATCGCGGTCACGGTCATTGCATCGCCAAGGGCGCGGAGGTCAGCCGCATGTTCGCGGAGTTCTTCGGCAAGACCACCGGCTACTGCAAGGGCAGGGGCGGCTCCATGCACATCGCCGATGTCGCCAAGGGCAATCTAGGGGCCAACGGCATCGTTGCCGGCGGCATTCCGATCGCCGTCGGCGCGGCGCTTTCGTCCAAGATGATGAAGACCGGCAAGGTGGTCGTCTCCTTCTTCGGCGACGGCGCCAACAATGAAGGCGCCTTCCACGAGGCGCTGAACATGGCGGCGATCTGGAAGCTGCCGGTGATCTTCGTGTGTGAGAACAACGGCTACGGCATGTCGACCTCGACGGCGCGTTCCACCGCAGTGAAGAACATCGCCGAGCGCGCGGCCGCCTATTCGATGCCTGGCGTGATCGTCAACGGCAATATCTTCTCCGAGGTCGCCGAGGCGTCCTTCAAGGCAGTCGAGCGGGCGCGCGCGGGCGAGGGGCCGACGCTGATCGAGTCCAAGACCTACCGCCACCGCGGTCATTCCAAGAGCGACCGCAACCGTTACCGCACCAAGGAAGAGATCGAGGATTGGATGGCGAACCGCGATCCGATCACGCTCTTCGAGACCGAGCTGCGCGATTTCGGCTTCATTGACGACCGGGGCATCCAGGCGATCCGCGACGCGGTCGCCAAGGAGATCGCCGATGGCATCGAGTTCGCCAAGGCGAGCCCGGCGCCTGAGATCGCCACCCTTGGGAATTATGTTTACACGGAGCAAGCGTGATGGACGCTGCGGTGCGTGAACTGAGCTACGCCCAGGCGATTCAGGAAGCCATGGCGATCGCGATGGACATGGACGACCGCGTCTTCCTGATGGGCGAGGACATCGGCGTCTATGGCGGTGCCTTCCAGGTGACCGGCGACCTGGTCGAGCGCTACGGCACCGACCGGGTGATCGACACGCCGATCTCCGAACTGGGCGGTGCCGGCGTCGCGGTGGGCGCGGCCGTCACCGGCATGCGGCCGATCTTCGAATTCCAGTTCTCGGATTTCGCCACGCTCGGCATGGAGCAGATCGTCAACCAGGCGGCCAAGATGCGCTTCATGCTGGGCGGCGAGGTTTCGGTTCCAGTGGTGATGCGTTTCCCGGCCGGGTCCGGCACGGGTGCCGCCGCGCAGCACAGCCAGAGCCTCGAAGCGTGGCTCGGCCATGTACCTGGCCTCAAGGTGATCCAGCCGGCGACGCCGCACGATGCCAAGGGGATGTTGCTCGCCGCCGTTGCCGATCCGGATCCGGTCATGATCTTCGAGCACAAGCTGCTCTACAAGATGAAGGGCCATGTGCCGGAAGGCCACTACACGGTCCCGATCGGCAAGGCCGAGGTCCGCCGCGAGGGCCGCGACCTCACCATCGTCGCGACATCGGTCATGGTGCATAAGGCACTCGACGCCGCGTCCGCGCTGGAAGGCGAGGGCATCGACATCGAGGTGGTCGACCTGCGCACCATCCGGCCGATCGACAGGCAGACAATCATCGACAGCGTGAAGAAAACCTCGCGCCTGCTCTGCGTCTACGAGGCGGTGAAGACGCTCGGCATCGGCGCGGAAGTGAGCGCTCTTGTCGCCGAAAGCGAGGCCTTCGATTATCTCGATGCGCCGATCGTGCGGCTGGGCGGCGCCGAGACGCCGATCCCCTACAATCCGGACCTTGAAAAGGCGACGGTGCCGCAGGTTCCAGACATCATCGCCGCCGCGCGCGACCTCGTGAAAGGGGTCCGCTGAGCGATGCCGACAGAAGTCATTCTTCCCAAGGTCGACATGGACATGGCGACCGGCCAGATCTCGCGCTGGTTCGCTGAAGAGGGAGCCAAGGTCAAGAAGGGCGATGTGCTCTTCGAGATCGAGACCGACAAGGCGGCGATGGAGATTGACGCGCCGGCCAGCGGCACTCTGCGCGATGTCACCGGCAAGGAGCGCGTCGACATTCCCGTCGGTGAGCCCGTCGCGTGGATTTATGCCGATGATGAGCTCTATGACGTCAAGCAGGGTGAGGCGCAAATCTCTCCCCTCGTGGGGGAGCTGTCGGCGCGGCCGACAGAGGGAGGCGCTGTCTCGCCAAAGTCTCGTTCCTTCGCGCCCCCCTCTGCCCTGCCGGGCATCTCCCTCACAAGGGGGGAGATTGGCCAATTGCAGGGCGCGCGCGCAACGCCGCTGGCGCGCCGCTTGGCTCGCGAAGCCGGTCTTAAGATAGCCGAAATACAAGGCAGCGGGCCGCGCGGCCGCGTCGTGCGAGCCGACGTTGAGGCCGCAGTCGCCGCGAAAGGTCTGACCACCCTTGTTCAGCCGACCGCCGAGATTCCGGTCGAAGTCTCGTCCGTTCCGGCGCCCGCGTCCAAGCCGATGTCGGACGATCAGGTGCTGAAGCTGTTCGCGGAAGGCTCCTACGAG
>NZ_JARTVT010000136.1:0-244 GCF_029625685.1 Mesorhizobium sp. WSM4976 | reverse complement strand
TCCCCCTCTATCTGATTTTTTTCCCCCCCCCCCCCCCCCTCCTCCTCCCCCCCCCCCCCCCCCCCCCGCCCCCCCCTTCCCCCCCCCCCCCCCCGCCGCCCCCCTGGGGCGCCCCCCCCCCCCCCCCCCCCCCCCCCCCCCCCCCCCCCCCCCACCCCCCGCGCCCCCCCGCCCCCCCCCCCCGGCCCCCGCCCCGCCCCCCGGCCCCCGCCCCCGCGGCCGGCCCCCCCCCCCCCCGCAAGGA
>NZ_JARTVT010000135.1:0-247 GCF_029625685.1 Mesorhizobium sp. WSM4976 | reverse complement strand
GCGGTGAAAGGGGGGAAATAAACCCAATGAAAAACAACCCGAGGGAAAAAAAAAAAACAAAAAAAAAAAAAAAAAACAAAAAAAAAAAAAAAAAAAACCCCCCCCCCCCCCAAAAAAAAAAAAAAAAAAACCCCCCCCCCCCAAAAAAAAAAAAAAAAAAACAAAAAAAACCACCCGCCGAACGCAGCGGGCACGGCGGTTATTTGGATGAATGAGCAGCCACGTAACACGCAACAACAAACGCCAG
>NZ_JARTVT010000134.1:0-254 GCF_029625685.1 Mesorhizobium sp. WSM4976 | reverse complement strand
CCATCGGGACTTCTTCCCGGCCAACCTGGTGCCGGGGCCGAAGGGCATGGGGCTGATCGACTTCCAGGAAGCAGCGATCGGCAACCCCGCCTATGACCTCGTCTCACTGGTCGAGGACGCGCGGCGCGACGTGGCGCCCGAGATCCGCGAGGCCTGCATGGCGCGCTATGCCGAGCTGACCGGCCAGGCCGGCGTGGGCGTGCAGGCCGCGATGGCCGTGCTGGGCGCACAGCGGCACCTGCGCGTGGCTGGGC
>NZ_JARTVT010000132.1:0-258 GCF_029625685.1 Mesorhizobium sp. WSM4976 | reverse complement strand
CTGTTATGGCGGGGGGGGGGGGGTGGGGGGGGGGGGGCGGGGGGGGGGAGGGGGGGGGGGGGGGGCGCGCGGGGGGGGGGGGGGGCCCCGGGGGGGGGGCGGGGGGGCGGGGGGGGCGGGGGGGGGCGGGGGGGGGGGGGGGGGGCGGCCCCCCCCCCCGCGGCGGCCGCCCCCCCCCCGCCGGCGGGGGGGGGGGGGGGGGGAGGGGGGGCCCCCCCCCCCCGCGGGCGGGCGCCGACAGGGGGGGGGCCGCGGCCC
>NZ_JARTVT010000131.1:0-260 GCF_029625685.1 Mesorhizobium sp. WSM4976 | reverse complement strand
CCCCGCGCTGCGCTCGCGCGCCCCCCGCGCCCCCCCCCCCCCCCGGGGGGGGGGGCGCCCCCGCCCCCCCCCCCCTCCGCCCCCCGCTCCCCCCCCCCCCCCCCCCCGCCGGCGGGGGGCCGCCCCCCCCCCCCCCCCCCCCCCCCACAACCCCCCCCCCCCCCCCCCCCGGCGGGGGGGGGGGGCCCCCCCCCCCCCCCCCCCCCCCCCCCCCCCCCCCCGCGAAGCGTAACCACGACGGTCGAGATCGAGGGGAAAAC
>NZ_JARTVT010000130.1:0-261 GCF_029625685.1 Mesorhizobium sp. WSM4976 | reverse complement strand
CGACCTGACGCTCGACAAGGCCATGTTGCAGGACGTTCTGTCAAAAAAGCTCTGAAGCCTGTTCGCCGCCGGCGGCTTGTCGATGAGGTCCGGGCGGACTGGAAGGTGTCGATCCGCCGGGCATGTGCGACGTTCCTGATCGACACGTCGCTCTATCACTACAAGTCGAAGCGCGGCGACCAGGCTGCCTTGAAAGCCAGGATCAAGGAGATCACGGCGACGCGGGTGCGTTACGGCTACCGGCGCGTCCATGTATTGCTG
>NZ_JARTVT010000129.1:0-263 GCF_029625685.1 Mesorhizobium sp. WSM4976 | reverse complement strand
CACCTGGACGACGGGGCCCCCCCCGCCCCCCCCCGCGGGGAGACAAAAGCCGCCCGGGGGAGAGGATTGGGGGGAGTGGGAAGAAACCGCGGGGGTGTATAAGCAACGGGCGGGGGACCCCCCCCGCCCCCACACCACCCCCCCATCCAACACCCTCGCGCCCGCGCGCCTTGTTCTCTCTTCCTCCAACAAACCCCCCGCGCGGGCTGTTTGGTCCCCCCTCCAGTGTTTGCCGGTTTTTTATACCTAAAAATTAACGACAG
>NZ_JARTVT010000013.1:111582-181874 GCF_029625685.1 Mesorhizobium sp. WSM4976 | reverse complement strand
GTCACGGTGGCGCGGGACCAACGCCCAATCAGCTCTTAAACTGATTCAACGCAATCGTGAGGTTGCCTGATGAGCGAAACCGTGCTGGACGTCAGCGACCTCGAAGCCGGCTACGAGCCCGGCGTGCCGATCGTGCGCGGCGCTTCGATCACCGTCAACAAGGGCGAGATCGTCGTCGTGCTCGGGCCGAACGGCGCCGGCAAATCGAGCCTGATCAAGGCCATCGCCGGGCTTGTCCCGATCAGCCGGGGCAAGGTGCTGCTCGATGGCAAGGACATCAGCACCGCGCCCGCGCACACCATGGTCCGCCTCGGCCTTGCCTTCGTGCCGCAGACCGAAAACATCTTTCCACGCATGTCGGTGGAGGACAATCTGAAGGTCGCCTGCGGCATCCTCGAACGGCGCCAGGCGCCCGCCCGCATCGATGAAATGTACGCGGCCTTTCCCGACCTTCTGCGCCAACGGCGGACCCCTGCCGGCAACCTCTCGGGCGGGCAACGGCAGATGCTCGCGGTAGCCCGCGCGCTGATTGTCCATCCGAAGGTGCTGGTGCTTGACGAGCCCTCGGCGGGGCTGTCGCCGAAATTCGTATCGATGGTTTTCGAGATGCTTTCGGCCATCCGCAAGTCCGGCGTCACCATCCTTTTGGTCGAGCAGAACGCCAAGGCGGCGCTCGCCATCGGCGATCGCGCATACGTGCTGGTCGAAGGCAAGGAACGGCACGAGGGGGCCGCCTCGACGCTATGGGACGATCCGGTCGTTGCAGAGCTCTATCTCGGCCAGCGGCCCCCCCGTAAAGACAGCGCACGGCACACCGAGACCGGAGGCGCGGCATGAGCCTGCAATTCGTCGTCGACGGGCTCCTCACCGGCTCGATGATCGGACTTGGCGCCATCGGCGTGACACTGACCTATTCCATCCTGCGCTTCTCGAACTTTGCCCATGGCGATTTCATGGCCTGGGGCACCTATGCGACCTTGGCCGTCGTCGGCGCCATTGCCGCCATGTTCGGCAAGGTGGCGCCGATCGCGCCTTTGTCCTTCGGCTGGCCGCTCATCGTCGCGCTGGTCGTCGGCGCAGCGTTTACGGCCCTGCTTGCGCTGCTGCTGGACAAGGTGCTGTTTTCGCGACTGCGCAAGCAGGAGCAGGCGATCATCGCCGTTATGGGAAGTTTTGGCGCCTCGATGGCGCTCAGAAGCCTGCTCGAATTCATCTTCACCTCTCGCCCGACCTATTTCAGTCGCGCCATCCAGATCGCGATGCCAGTCGGCTTCGGCATCCGCATCACGCCCGATCAGATCGCGCTCCTGCTTCTGACCGCGGCGCTGGTGCTGGGCGTGCATCTTCTGGCCACACGCACCCAGACCGGCCGCTCGATGCAGGCGATGAGCCAGAACCCGGCGCTTGCCCGCATCGCCGGCATCGACGTCGCCAGCGTCGTGCGCGTCACCTGGGTCATCGGCGCAGCACTGGCCTGCGTCGCCGGCGTGATGATCGGCGTGTTGGTCCAGATCCGTCCACTGATGGGTTTCGACATGCTGCTGCCGATGTTCGCCGCCGCCATACTGGGTGGCATCGGCAGCATTCCGGGCGCGGTGCTGGGTGGCCTGATCATCGGCCTCGCCGAGGCCGGCGCTGTACAGCTGATCGGTGCTGAATGGCGCGCCGCGGTCTCCTTCGTCATCCTCATGGCAGTGCTGATCGTGCGCCCCATCGGGCTCTTCGGAGTGCGTGAACGATGATCGATCTGGTGGGCTACGGCGCCTTTTTCCTGACGACGGCATTGATCTTCTCGCTGGTCACGCTGGGCCTCAACCTGCAATGGGGGCTGACCGGTCTGTTCAATGTCGGACTCGCCGGCTTCGTCGCCATCGGAGCCTACACCTCGGCGCTGCTCACCACCCCCGACGACCCCACCCGGCTGGGCGGTCTCGGCCTGCCGATCCTCGTCGGCTGGCTGGGGGCGATGTTTGTTGGCGGAGTTGCCGCCGCGCTGACCGGCATCGCCACGTTGCGGCTCAGATCGGATTATCTGGCAATCACGACGTTCGGTGTCGCGGTCGTCGTGCAACTGGTCGCGCTCAACGCGCAGAAGCTCACGGGAGGCCCGTTCGGCATCGGCTTCATCCCGCGACCCTTCGGCGGCCTCGCCGAAACGCCGCTGCTCTTCAACCTGTCGAATCTGGCCATCGTCTCGGCGGTGACGCTCGCCGCATATATGGCGCTCGAACATCTGACACGCAGTCCGTGGGGCCGCGTCCTGAAAGCCCTGCGCGAAGACGAACGCGCCGCGATCTCGCTAGGCAAGAGCGCGCGTTTCTATCGTGTCCAGGCCTTTGCAATCGGCGGCGCGATCATGGCGCTTGCCGGGGCGCTGCAGGCGCATTTCATCGGCTTCATCGCTCCCGACAATTACCTGTCGATCCTCACCTTCCAGGTCTGGGTGATGCTGATCGTCGGCGGCTCCGGGAGCAACGCCGGCGCCATTGCGGGCAGCGTACTGGTTTGGGCGATATGGGCGGGCTCGGGCGCGCTCACAAGTGTGCTTTTCGCGCCGGAACAGCAGGCGCGAGCCGCATCTCTGCAGATCGTCGCCATCGGCGTCATGCTGTGCGTTATCCTGCTGGTCAGGCCGAACGGCATATTCGGCGAGCGGCCACGGCGGGCGCGGTTTGGCAAGCGGACGAAGGCCACAGCCAGCGAAAGCGGATCGTGAACGTAATGGCGCGGCAAGAAGCGCTTTCCCTTTGGCATGAGATCAGCCGCGTCCACCGCCTCCGACCAGCGCTGGAAGATAGCCTCGATGTCGACCTTGCCGTCGTAGGCGGCGGCTTTGCCGGCCTGTCGACCGCACTGCATGCCGCCGGCAAAGGCCTTTCGGTGGCTGTGCTCGAAGCAGAGATCATTGCCTGGGGCGCCACAGGCCGCAACGCGGGCTTTGTCGTGCCAAATTTCGCCAAAATGGATCCGGTCGCCATAGTGGCGCATCTCGGTGCGGAGCGCGGCGAGCGGCTGATCGGCGTCGCCGCGGGCAGCGCCGACCTCGTGTTCAACCTGATCGAGCGATATAACATCGCCTGCGACGCCGTCCAGAATGGCTGGATACAAGCGGCGCACTCATCGGCTGCTCTCGAAACAATCCGATCCCGCGCCAGGCAATGGTCGGAGCGCGGCAGGCCGGCGGTGATGCTGGACAGCCGGCAGACCGAAGCGCTGACCGGCGCGCGAGACTATGCCGGGGGCTGGATGGATCGCTCAGGCGGCGTGCTCAATCCGGTCGAATTCGCGCGCGGACTGGCCGATGCGGCCGAAACCGCCGGAGCGCGGATTTTCGAGCACACGCGTGTCACATCGATCGACCGTTCGACCGACAGCTGGACGTTGACGACGCGGTCGGGTTCGCTGCGTGCCGGCAAGGTGCTGATCGCCACCAACGCCTATGGCGGAGCGCTCAACCCGACACTGCAGCGCACCTATTTTCCGCTCAAGGTTTTCCAGATCGCGACCGCGCCGCTGCCGTCGAGCGCGCGCGGGCGCCTGCTGCCCGGAGGTCAGGGTTTCTCCGACACCAGACGCAATCTTCTCACCTTCCGCTTCGATGCCCAGAACCGGCTGATCAGCGGCGGCATGCATGTGGTGAGCGCGGGCGCCGACGGGCGTGTGCCGAGGACGATCTGGCGGCGGTTGGCGAAATGCCTGGAGCTGCCCGACCTGCCGCCGCTTGAGCATAGCTGGTCGGGGATCGCCGCAGTCGAGCCGGATTTCCTGCCGCATCTGATCGACCTCGGCCCAGGTCTGATGGCGGCTCGTGCCTGCAATGGACGCGGCATCGCCATGACCACGGCTATGGGCAAAGTGCTGGCCGACTGGGCCGCCGGGACAGAAGGGCGCGACCTGCCGCTGCCATTCGCGCCGCCGGTGCCGATCCCCTTTCACGGCCTGCTGCGCTACGCGCCCAATATGCTGCTGCCTTTGAGCATATTGCGCGACCGGTTTGATCGGACCGGTTAGGACAGTTTCCATGAAAAGACTCTGGATTGTGTCACCTCGTGACCGCTGCGTAAGGTCGACCGTCAACGGCCAACGCTTGACGTTCGGAACAGCTGCCAAAAATGCCTGCAGCTCGGCTTCATCCGACAACTCGTCAGCAAGATCGTGGCATTCCGAGCGCATGCTCGGAGAGGTATGACAGTAGAGGGGTCGAGATCGGCACCTCCTGGTAGAGCCGGTTTCGCGGAACTTGCGCTCGACATCGGATTCCTCGGCGAAGCCGAAGCCGCCATGGGCTGGATAAACGCATTGGCGGCCTCGTTCGAAGCGGCGACGACTCAAAACCGCATCCCGCTAGGCGCTCGGTCTCGGCGCCGGGGCCTTCGTCGTCGCCTGTCCCAAGGACAAGATGATGTACACCGCCGCCGCCACCGACGCGCTTGGCGTGGCAGGAGTTCAGGATCCTCGAACTGGTCGAATTGATCAACCTGCGCGAGGCACCACGTGCCTGATGGTTTTCTGGTTTGATTGCGGAGCCAGCATTTCGGGGTCCTTGTCGCCGGGTGATACGAGGCGTCGACCGAATTGCACCACGCACGCAGTTACATGCAGTGGCAAACCCTCACAAGGAAGAACACGCCCACTCCATAAGGGATGACCAGAAGCCCAAGGGCAATCCAATAACCCGGCTGCGCCATTGCCGCGAAATCTGAAAGAAGCTGTCTCATCGTCACCGAACGATGGGCGATCATCGTTGTTCCAAGCGCAGCGGTCCGAGGGGCATTTGGCTCCGCCTTTGACGGCAATGGAACATGTTCTTGAACTTTCAGTTTGGATCAAGAAGCAGTGGAGATGTTTGGTGGCTCCTCTAACGCCAAAGCAGGTAACGGCAGCCAGGGCCTTGTTGAACTGGCCACGGGTGCGGCTTGGGGCAAAATGTGATTTGAGCGAAGCGAGCATTCGCGAATTCGAGCGCGGGCGCCGGATGCCATCGGCGGAAAAACTACTTGCGATGCGCCAGGTATTGCAGGCCGCCGGCATCGCGTTTTTCGGACAGGACGGCTCCGGCAAGCCTGTCGTTCGATTGCACGCTTCGAAAGCTCCGCACGTCACCAATCTCGCCGAGGGCGAGGGCGGGATAATCGGCAACAGCGAAATGTGACTGAAGATCGAGGAAGCTACGCCGGTTCGTCGCGTGGCAAGCGCCGTTCAATCTGCACCGACCAGCCGTGCTCGCCAGAAAAGCGGGAGTTCCGACGACGAACTGCAGGATATCGACGAGCATCTCCTGTAACGGCCAGATCGGCCTTGTGTTCAGAAGACCCTCGCCTCCCGCTGCATCGGACTCACAGGAAGGCGGAAACCCCGTAAGCTCTCCGAGCCACCGATAGCCTATTTCGGCCTCGCAGCCGCAAGATCGCAAACCGGCGACAGTCACAAACGGGCGTGCGTATCAAACAGCCGTGACCGGTCAAAGCGATCTCCTGCGGCTTCGGCTTCGTCCGATTCCTTTCCCGATCCAGCTTCCTCTGCCAGCCAACCTCGTCAGTGCGATCTTCCCCATGTTCGAGGAACAAAGCAGCCGATTCCTAGTTCGGTAACATCAACAAGCGTCTTTTGATCATGGCTCGTCGTCAGCTTACGTCGCTAACTCTTGGGTTCCTTGTCCTGGCGTTTGGCTCGATGCAGCAAGGCACTGCTCGCGCCCAGGCGCCTTGCCCGGCCGATCACGACAAGCTGCTCGCGGCCTTGAAGGCCAATGTCAAGGCGAGCGGCGGCCCTGCGAATGGCGGGTTCGAGACCAATGAATGGGCAGCGATCGTAGCCCGCGACGGCACAGTCTGCGCGGTCGCCTTCAGTGGACCTACGGTTGATGCGCAGTGGCCGGGCAGCCGGCTGATAGCGGCCGAGAAGGCGAACACGGCCAATGGGCTTAGCCTGGCGAACATGGCGCTTTCGACAGCCAATCTCTATGCCGGGGTGCAGCCCGGTGGTCCGCTGTTCGGCCTGCAGGCCACCAACCCCGTTAACGAGGCAGCGGCTTACTCAGGCGACCCCAAGACGTTTGGCAGCGCCAGCGACCCGCTGATCGGCAAGCCGATCGGAGGCGTCGTCGTGTTCGGCGGGGGCCTGGCTCTGTACGACGGCAAAACAATTGTCGGCGGCCTCGGCGTCAGTGGCGATTCCTCCTGCGCCGATCACAATATCGCCTGGCGCATTCGCGCGGCCCTTGGCTTCGACAAGGTTCCCGCGGGCGTCAATCCCAACCACAAGGACGCCATCGTCTACGATCTCGATCCCGGCGGGAAAAGCGCCTCCGGCTGGGGCCACCCGCTTTGTGCCGGCCATGAGGCCGACATTGCGGCGCAACTCGGTTCCGGCGTCGGAGGTTCGACGCCCAAATGAAGCAAGCAACTCAAACTGCAGTATTTTGCGGTGATCCGGCCCGCACCGATCTCCCGGCGGCATCCCGAAAGTATCTTGGCGCTCTTACAGCCATGCTGCTGACCTGCGTTCCCTTGCTGACAGCCGCTTCGGAAGCTCCGCCCGCGCCCGCGATTTCTCCACCTGCCGCAGCCGCGCCGCCCGATGACGGGCAGTGGACGATGCCGGCCAAAAACTACGCCTCGACCCGCTATAGCGAGCTCGCGGAAATCAACGAAGGCAACGTCAAGAACCTGCAGGTCGCCTTCACCTTCTCGACCGGGGTGAACAAGGGCCAGGAAGCGGCGCCGCTGGTGGTCGGCAACACGATGTACATCGTGACGCCGTTTCCCAACATCGTCTACGCGCTCGACCTCTCGAAGCCCGGCGCGCCGATGAAATGGAAGTACGAGCCCAACCCCGAGCCAGCCGCGCAAGGTGTTGCGTGCTGCGACGTCGTCAACCGTGGCGCGGCCTTCGCGGACGGCCGCATCTTCTTCAACACGCTCGACGGCCACACCATCGCGCTCGACGCGAACAGCGGCCGGCCGATCTGGAACGCCCATATCGGCAACATCAATATCGGCGAGACGATCACCATGGCGCCGCTGGTGGTGAAAGGCAAAGTGCTGGTCGGCAATTCCGGCGGCGAGATGGGCGTGCGTGGCTGGGTCAAGGCGCTCGACGCCGGCGACGGCCATATCGTCTGGACGGCCTACAATACAGGCCCTGACAAGGACGTGCTGATCGGGCCCGACTTCAAGCCGCATTACGAGATGGACAAGGGCAAGGACCTCGGCGTGACGACATGGCCGCCGGAGGCGTGGAAGATCGGCGGCGGCAATATGTGGGGCTGGATCTCCTACGATCCCGACCTCAACCTGATCTTCCACGGCACCGGCAATCCCGGGCCCTGGAATCCCGACCTGCGCCCCGGCGACAACAAATGGACGTCGGGAATTTTCGCGCGCGACCCGGACACCGGAGCGGCGAAGTGGTTCTATCAATGGAGCCCGCACGACCTCCACGATTATGACGGCATCAACGAGCAGGTCCTGCTGGACATGAACTGGCAGGGCAAGCCCCGCAAGGTGCTGGTCCGTCCGGAACGCAACGGTTACCTCTACCTCCTCGACCGGGCGACGGGCGAAGTTCTGTCCGCAAAACCTTATGGCCCCGTGAATTCCAGCAAGGGCGTCGACCTCAAGACGGGCCGCCTGGTCGAAAACCCGGACAAGCTGACCGGCACCGGCAAAGTCGTCCGCGACATCTGCCCGACGGCGTCGGGCCTCAAGGACTGGCAGCCCTCAGCCTTTTCTCCAAAGACCGGTCTGCTCTACATCCCGCATAACAATCTGTGCATGGACGAAGAAGGCGTCGAGGTGAACTACATCGCCGGCACGCCCTATGTCGGAATGAACGTCCGCATGATCCCCGGGCCGGGCGGCAACCGCGGCGCCTTCACGGCCTGGGATATCGCCGCTGAGAAGCCGGCATGGAGCCTCAAGGAAAATTTCCCGGTGTGGAGCGGCGCGGTCGTGACCGCCGGCGACGTGGTCTTCTATGGGACGATGGAAGGCTGGTTCAAGGCGGTGAGCGCCAAAACCGGCGACCTGCTTTGGCAGTTCAAGACCTCGTCCGGCATCATCGGCCAGCCCATCACCTATCGCGGCCCGGACGGGCACCAATATGTTGCTATCTTGTCCGGCGTCGGCGGCTGGGCCGGCGCCATCGTCTCGGGCGACCTCGACCCACGCGATGCCACCGCCGCGCTAGGTTTCGTCAACGCGATGAAGGACCTGAAGAACGCGACCACGGCGGGAGGCACGCTCTATGTGTTCCGTCTGCCCTGATGTGTCCGGGTTGATCCACAGCGCGGCACGGAAGCTGTTCCCGCAGGTCGCGCTCTGCATCATCGCGCTCGCCTTGCTGCTCTTGCCGGCGACCGCCGGCGCTCGCGAGCTCAGGGTCTGCGCCGACCCGAACAACCTGCCATTCTCCAACGCGGCCGGCCAGGGCTTCGAAAACAGGATCGCGCAAATCATCGCCGACGATCTTGGTGCCAAGCTGACCTACACCTGGTGGGCGCAGCGCCGCGGGTTCGTGCGCAACACGCTGAAGGCGGGACTCTGCGATCTCGTGCCCGGCACGCCAGCCAATCTCGAAATGCTGCGCACCACCACGCCCTATTACCGGTCCTCCTATGTGTTCGTGACCCGCCAGGATAGCCCGGATGTGACCTCGTTCAACGACCCGCGGCTGCGCGACTTGCGTATCGGCGTTCAGCTCATCGGCGACGACGGCGCCAACTCGCCTCCTGTCCAGGCGCTTGGCCGCCGCGGGATCGTCGGGCATCTCATCGGCTACCCCGTCTACGGCGATTACTCCGCTCCCAATCCGCCGGCCCGCATCGTTGAAGCGGTGGCGAGCGGCGAGATCGACCTCGCCGTGGTGTGGGGTCCGCTCGCCGGCTATTTCGCCCAGAAGCAGAAGGTGCCGCTCAGGATCACGCCGGTCGCGCCGCGCATAGACGGACCGCAATTGCCCATGATTTACGACATCTCCATGGGCGTTCGGCGTGAGGATGATGCGCTGCGTGGCGATGTGAACGGCGCCTTGGCCAGGCACAAGGCCGACATAGACGCCTTGCTGGTTCAATATGGCGTCCCGCGCCTTGATGCTTCCGGGAGCCCCGCGCGATGAGACCGCTTGTCGCGCTGCTCCTGTTCGCCTCGCTGCCTCTCGCTGCCTGCCAGCGCGAGGAGCGGGACACACGCCCGCAATCGGCGCTCGGCTCCGGCGAGCAGCCGACTCCGGTGACGACTTTGGAACCCGGTGGACAGCGCCCCGCCCCCACCGACAACAAAGCGGCGAGTTTCGAGGCCAACGCCTTTCATCTGAGCGAAGGCAAGCGCCTGTTCGGCTGGTTCAACTGTTCGGGATGCCATGCCAATGGCGGCGGCGGCATGGGCCCGGCGCTGATGGACGAGAAGTGGATCTACGGCAGCTCGATGGAAAGCATCCATGCCACGATCCGCGACGGCCGTCCGAACGGCATGCCGAGCTTCCGCGACAAGATCCCCGACGACCAGATCTGGGAGCTTGCAGCCTTCGTTCGCTCCTTGAGCGGCAATGCGCCCTCCTCCGCTGCACCCTCGCGCAATGACGACATGATGGCGCATCCGTCCGAAAACCGCATGCCGGATGCTGCCACCCTGGGGAAGTCGCCGTGAAACGCCTCGCCTCGATTGAATTCGCCACGGCAATGGCCCTGTTTCTTCAGGGATGCGCAGGCTGGCAGTCGGCGCTCGACCCAAAAGGTCCGGCGGCGAGCGAGCTCGCATGGTTGATCTGGTTCTTCACCGGCCTGTGCGCGGTGGTGTGGGTGCTGGTGATGGCCGCTCTTGCGGTGCCGCTGATGATGCGCTCGCGGCAACATGCCGAGCCGCTTGCGCTCGACGCCAGCTCCGACAATCGCAAGCTGCGCGTGGTGATGACCGCCGTCGGGCTGACCGCGGTGATCTTGGTCGGGCTGACCTTGCTCAGCTTCTTCGCCAACAGGACGCTTGCCGCGATCGGCTCGGACGCCGCGCTGACCATTAGGGTCACAGGCCATCAATGGTGGTGGGAGGTACGCTATGAGGACACCACGCCGAGCCGCATCCTGACCACGGCCAACGAAATCCACATTCCCGCCGGCGAGCCGGTACGGCTTCTTCTCACCTCGACCGACGTTATCCACTCCTTCTGGGTGCCGAGCCTATCCGGCAAGCTCGACCTCATCCCCGGCCGCATGAACGTGCTCGACATCAAGGCCGACAAGCCCGGCGTCTACCGGGGCCAATGCGCCGAGTTCTGCGGCTCGCAGCACGCGAACATGGGCACCTTCATCATCGCGGAGCCGCGCGCAAAGTTCGATGCCTGGTGGAACGACCAGTTGCAGCCGGCCGCGGCTCCAACGAGCGACCAAGCCAAAGCCGGCGGGGAGCTCTTCCTGAAACGCCCCTGCGTGATGTGTCACAAGATCGGCGGCACGCCGGCGGGCGGTACTGTCGCGCCGGATCTCACCCATATCGCCAGCCGGCAAACGCTCGCGGCCGGAACATTGACGATGAGCCGCGGCAATCTCGCCGCCTGGATCGCCGACCCGCAAGGCGTGAAGCCCGGGGCGCACATGCCGGTGGTTGATCTGAGCGGCGACGAGCTCAACGCCATTGTCGCCTATCTCGAGGCACTGAAATGAGCAGCGCGGATCTCACCAGCGAACGCGATCTGCCGCCGGAGCGCGAAGCATCCGCCAGGGGCGATATAGCACCCGAGCGTGACGGGCCGCGCGACACCGGCATGGACGATGCAAGCCTGCATCGCTGGCTGGCACGGACGTGGCGCACGCCTCCCGGCATCATCGGCGCGCTGTCGAGCGTCGATCACAAGGTCATCGCACGCCGCTACCTGATCACCGCCTTCCTTTTCCTCTGTCTGGGCGGACTCAACGCCGTCGCCATGCGCATCCAGCTCTCGGGCCCGCAGCGCGGCCTGATCGGCCCGGACCTCTACAACCAGCTGTTCACGATGCACGGCGTCACCATGATGTTCCTGTTCGCCGTGCCCATCGTACAGGCGACCGGCATCTATCTGGTGCCTTTGATGGTCGGCACCCGCAACATCGCCTTCCCCCGCCTCAACGCGTTCGGTTATTGGGTCTATGTCTCAGGCGGCCTCTTCGCCTGGGTGTCATTCGCCCTCTCCATGGCGCCGGATGTCGGCTGGTTCGCCTATGTGCCGCTTTCCGGACCGGAATTCGGTCCAGGCAAGCGCGCCGATGTCTGGGCGCAGATGATCACCTATACCGAAGTGTCCTCGCTGGCCGTCGCCGTCGCGACCATCGTGACCGTGCTGAAGCAGCGCGCACCCGGCATGTCGTTGGACAAGATCCCGCTCTATGTCTGGGCGCTCCTGGTCACGTCCTTCGTCGTCGTTTTCGCCATGCCGGCGGTGATGATCACCTCGACCTTCCTGATCCTCGACCGGCTCGTCGGCACGCATATCTTCAACCCGGCAGAGGGCGGCGACGCGCTCCTGTTCCAGCATTTGTTCTGGTTCTTCGGCCATCCCGAAGTCTACATCATCTTCCTGCCGGCGACTGGGATGGTATCGTCCATCATCCCGGCCTTCGCCCGCCGCCCGGCCTTCGGTCATCTCGGGCTGGTCCTGTCGCTGATCGCCGTCGGTTTCCTCTCGTTCGGCCTCTGGGTCCACCACATGTTCGCAACCGGGCTGCCGAAGCTCGGCGCCAGCTTCTTCACCGCGTCCAGCATGTTGATCGCTATCCCCAACGGCGTTCAGATCTTCTGCTGGCTGGCCACTCTCTGGGACGGCAGGCCGGTGATCCGTACACCGCTGCTGTTCGTCTTCGGCTTCTTCTTCACCTTCGTCATCGGCGGCCTTACCGGTGTCATGCTCGCCTCGGTGCCGCTCGACCTGCAGGTGCACGACACCTATTTCGTCGTCGCCCACTTTCACTATGTGCTGATCGGCGGTTCGGTCTTCCCGCTGCTCGGAGCCGCCTATTTCTGGTTCCCCAAAATCACCGGCCGCATGATGAGCGAGCGCCTCGGACGCTGGCATTTCTGGCTGGCGCTGGTCGGCTTCAACGCGGCTTTCTTCCCCATGCACATCGTCGGGCTGTGGGGCATGCCGCGCAGGGTCTACACCTATCCGGCCGAGCTCGGCTGGGAGAACATCAATCTGTTCATCAGCGCCGGCGCGGTGCTCTTCTTCCTGAGCTTCGTGCTGTTTGCCTTCAACCTCGTGCATGGCGCATTGCGCGGAACGCCCGCAGGGGACAATCCCTGGGATGCCGGCACGCTTGAATGGGCGACGTCCTCGCCGCCGCCCAGCTACAATTTCGCCCGCATTCCTGTCGTGACGAATGTCGAGCCGCTCTGGGCCGAGCGCGTAGCCCTCCCTGTCGCCTCCGGGCTTCGCGTCGACGCGCGCGAACTCATCATCTCGACTGTGGCGGAAGCCCATCCCGACATCCGTGAGAAATCGGCGACGCCGTCGATCTGGCCGCTGTTGGCGGCCATCGCCGTCGGCGCCACCTTCCTCTATTCGATCTTCACGCCCTGGGCGATCGTCTGGGGCGCCGCGCCGATCGCTGTCACCCTGGTCGGCTGGTTCTGGCCGAAGGGTGATCCGGAGGACGAGGAATGAACCAGCGTCCTGCCATCGATCTTGCCGACCTCCCGACCTTTGGGCATGGCCCACGCAGCCCGACCTGGTGGGGCACGCTCGGCTTCATGGCGCTCGAAGGAATGGGCTTCGCGCTGGCCGCCGGCGCCTATCTGTACCTCGCGACCTTGTGGCCCAACTGGCGCCTAAGCGCTCCGGCGCCCAACCATTGGCCGGGAACGATCGTGACGCTGCTTCTCGTCGTCAGCCTGGTGCCCAA
This sequence comes from Mesorhizobium sp. WSM4976, assembly GCF_029625685.1. Lineage (NCBI taxonomy): Bacteria > Pseudomonadati > Pseudomonadota > Alphaproteobacteria > Hyphomicrobiales > Phyllobacteriaceae > Mesorhizobium > Mesorhizobium sp. WSM4976. Next base: position 169,006 of record NZ_JARTVT010000013.1, on the reverse strand, counting down.
CCACGTGCTCAACCGCTATGCCAAGCAATGCGCCATGGGGCCGGTGCGGATCGGGATGGTGGTAATGTCGCTGCTCGGCCTAGCGCCACTCATCGTCCGCTGGTTCGAATTTCCTGCCCTGAATATCTACTGGGACACGAACGCCTACGGCTCGATGATCTGGGTGTTGCTCGGTCTCCACACCACGCATCTGATTACCGATGTCGGCGACACGATTGTCCTGACGGTGCTGATGTTCACGCGCCATGGCTATAGCGGTCGACGCTTCGGCGACGTCGGCGATAATGTCTTCTACTGGGACTTCGTGGTCCTCACCTGGATCCCGATCTACCTGCTCATCTATTGGGTACCGAGGTTAAGCTGAGATGCGCGCGCTGCGGCTGGGCACGTCCTGGGGAGGTTTGCTGTCGGGGCCATTGGCCTGGGCAATCTCAACGCAGCTGAATTACGCGCTAGTGCACTGGCAGTGCAATCGCCAGGTGCAGGTGGTGCTCCCGGCGGCGCTGCTGCTCGCGGTGTTTTCCCTGCTCGGCGGCGCGCTGTCATGGCGGGCGAAGCGACAAGGCGGCGCCGCTTTCAAACCGGAGCGCACGCGCGGCACCGAGCGTTTCGTCGCCGATCTCGGCATCCTCGCCGCTTTGCTGTTCGCCCTCGTCATCATCATGCAGGGCAGCGCCGCGCTCATCCTCGACGAGTGCCTGCGATGAGCTTCGACGCCTTCTTCTCGACCTCGATCTGCTACGGCGCCGGTGCGCCGGATGCCGGATGGACATTGGCGCTTCCCATCACTCTTCCCTTGGCGGCGATCGCACTGATCTATGCGCTGGGCGCGGCCCGTCTATGGCGTCGCAGCGGCCGAGGCCGTCCCGAGCGGCTTCGCCAAGCCCTGTTGTTCGCGGCCGGGTGGAGCGGGCTGACCGTTGCGCTGGTCAGCCCCATCCATGCGCTCGGCGAGCGGGTGTTCTCAGCCCATATGATCGAGCATGAATTGCTAATGGCCGTGGCGGCGCCCCTTCTCGTCGCCTCCTGCCCCGGCGCGGCCTTGATGTGGGCGTTGCCGGCCTCGCTGCGCCGAGGGACGAGAAGCCTCACCCATGGCAGGACGCTGCAGGCGGTCTGGGTGTTGGCGGCTCGCCCGCTCAGCGCGACGGTCCTTCATGGGATAGCGATCTGGGTTTGGCATATTCCTGCGCTGTTCGAGGCAGCGCTGCAGCAGGGCGTGCTGCATTATGCGCAGCATGCCAGTTTCCTCGGCACCGCCTTGCTGTTCTGGTGGGTGCTTCTGCCGCGCTCCTGGCAACAGAAGACCTATGGCATCTCCGTCATGCATTTGTTCTTCACCTCCCTGCACACCGGCTTGCTCGGCGTCCTGCTGCTGGTCTCGCCAAAACTCTGGTATCCGGAGAATGGCTCCGGCGCCGCGCTGTGGAGCCTGAGCCCGATCGAGGACCAGCAGCTCGCCGGGCTCGTGATGTGGGTGCCGGCCGGGCTGATCTACGGCGGAGCCGCCCTGCTGCTCGCCGGCCTCTGGGTAAGCAACAGCGGAACCAGGGAGGCAACACATGCGCTCCGACCTGGCTAGGCTGCTCGGCGGCGTCCTCGTCGCCATCGTGCTTCTGGTCATCGCAATTGCCGCGACGACCTTGTGGATCGACCGGCGCGAGCGCGTACGGCACGAGTCGGATGCGGCGACCGGCGGCACGGGCGCGCGGGCCGTTCCGATCATGACAGCGAATGGCTGCTCCGGATGCCACACAATTCCCGGGGTGCCGGGCGCGCAAGGTCAGGTCGGGCCGCGCCTCGACGGCAGCCTTGCCGATCGTGTCTACATCGGCGGTGTGCTGGCGAACAATCCGGAGAACCTGATTCGCTGGATCCGCGCGGCAAGGGAAATCAACCCGCACACGGCCATGCCGTCGACGAGGATCACCGAGCAGCAGGCGCGCGACATCGCAGCCTATCTCTATGCCCTCAGATAATCATCCCTCCCCGCCACGCCGGGCCCATAGGCCGCGACCTGGATCATAGCCGGCCACCGCCGCCAGGAAGAATGCCACGAGACAGGCGACAACGACGAGCATGGAAACCGTGTCGAAGCGCAGGTAGAGCGCGAAGCGGATCAACTCGACCGCCGAGCTGAATGGATTCCACGCGGCGATCGTCGCCAGCACCGGACCGGCTTCAGCGAGGCGCCAGATCGGATAGAGCGCCGTCGAGGTGAAGAACATCGGGAAAATGACGAAGTTCATCACGCCGGCGAAGTTCTCCATCTGAGTGGACATCGAGGACACCAACAGGCCGAACGCGCCGAGCATCAGGCCCGACAGCACGAGCGCCGGGAACACGGCGACATAGCCCAGGATCGGCGGCCGCACGTCCCAGAAGCGCGCAACGAAAAGGAACAGATAGACGAGCGGCAGGCCGACAATCACGCTGGCGAGCAGGCGCGCGGCAAGCAGGTACCAACGCGGCAGCGGCGCCGTCAGCAACAGGCGCATGCTGCCCATTTCGCGGTCATAGACCATGGCCAACGAGCTCGCCATGGCATGGAACAGCAGCATCATCGCCGCCAGCCCAGGCACCACATAGACCTCGTAGAGAACATAGGTCTGGTAGGGGGGCGTGATCGACAGGCCGAGAACGGAGCGGAACCCGGCGGCGAAAATCGCCAGCCAGACAAGCGGCCTCACCATTGCGGAGAAAAGGCGCGCGCGCTGCCGCAGCGAGCGCAGCATTTCCCGCCGCAAGATGCCGTCGAGCGCCCTCAATGCGTGATGCACCTTCATGGCGAACCCGTCAGCAAGGCGAATGCCTCAGCGATGCTTCCTACGCCGAGCTCGTGCGCGATGTGATCCGCCAGGCCTGCCCAGCATATCCTACCGCGATCCAGCACCACGACATCATCGTCGGCCGCTACTTCTTCGAGGAAATGGGTCGCCCATAGGACGGCGATGCCACGCTCCCTGCAAAGGTCCCTTACATGCTGCTCGAGCGCACGCCGTCCCGGCACGTCGAGCCCGGTTGTCGGCTCGTCGAGCAGCAGCAGCCGCGGGCCGTGCATCAGCGCCCGCGCAATCTCCACGCGCCGGCGCTGGCCGCCCGATAGCGCTCGGGTCCGATCGTCGACCCGGTTCAGCACTTCGAGGCGGCTCAATTCCTCCCTTGAGCGCGCCTTGCTCAGTTCCGTGGGAAGTCCGTGCAGCGCGGCGTGGTAGCGCAGGTTCTCGCCCGCCGTCAGATCGAGATCGAGCGTCGGCTGCTGGAAGACGACGCCCATTTGCGCGAGCGCGGCGGACGGGTTCGACTGCATCGCCACATCGAAGACATGCACCGCACCGGTCCATGCGTGATAAAGGCCGGTGATCAGCGAGAACAACGTTGTCTTACCGGCGCCGTTGCGGCCAAGCAGGATGCACATTCTCCCTTCAGCCACAGTGAACGAGACATTCTGGAGAACCTGCCGGGTTCCGAAACTGTGGCTAAGATTCTCGATCGCCAGGGCGTTCATGGGCCGATCACGACGCCCCATGGACCGCGCCCCACCGGCAGCGACTTCACGACCTCCTGGTTTTCCAGGTCGATGAAGGAGATGTCGCCGGAGTTGCCGTTGGCGCTGATCAGTTGCTTCTGGTCGTCAGAGAGCGCGACATGCCAGGGGCGCTGGCCGACGAGATAGAGTCGCCTGACCGTGAATGTCTTGGTGTCGATCTCGGCAATCCTGTTGGCCGGGCCGAGCGCGACATAGGCAGTCGCGCCGTCGCGTGACATCTCGATGCCGACCGCCTGTACGCCCTCACGCCGGATCCCCGGCACCTCGAAATCGATCTTGCCCGTCTGAGCGCGTGTCGCGGTGTCGAAGACCGTGACGGTGCCTCGGATTTCGGACGACACCCATAATTGCTTGCCGTTCACCGAGAACGCCGCGGCGCGCGGGCGCGTGTCAACGAGCAGATTGTCGATAAGCTCAAGCGTGCCGGCGTCGATGAGATGGACCATGCTCGTCGTCTCCGACGTGCAGGCAACGGTGCGGCCATCGGCGCTGACCGCCATGCCCTCCGGCTCGACGCCGACATCGACTGTGCCAACGATTTTGGCGCCAGCTATATCCACCACAGAGACAAGGTTATCGTTCTCATTGGCGACAAAGAGCCGCTTCCCGTCGGGGTGCACGACAAAGAATTCCGGATCGGCGCCCGAAGGCAGTTGACCGACGACCTGTCGCTTGGCGAGATCGACCACGTCGATGCGGTTGTCGTCACCTTCGGCAACGAACAGCGTCTTCTTGTCGACCGAGAGCGCCATTCCGCGCGGGCGCCGGCCGACCTCGATCGCCGACTGCAGAGTCATGGTTGCCCGGTCGACGACGGCGACGGTGTTGTCCTGCTCGTTGGAGACGTAAATCGTCTCGGCCACCGCGGGAGGGACAAATATCAACACCAGCACGAGCGCGATCAGAGTTTGCATGTGCTCTCCTCCAGGTCGATGCCTAGAGTGTCGAGCGGCGTGCGCTGATGCAGAAAACCCGGTTGCGGCGAACTGGAAACGAGCAGCCGGGGGCCCGCGATCAGAATGGGCTGGCGCATCTGCCCGTCCCAGGGGCGGAAACTTAGCCCTTGACCCTTGAAGCCGGCGAGCAGGAAATCATCGCTGCGCAAGTACTTTGCTATCGCGGCCGGATCGAGGCTGTGCAGCCGTGTTGCCGCCTCGCCGACGCTCTTGACCGCCAGCCAGGCGGCGTAGTCACTGGGCAGCATCCAGCGTCCGGCCTGCTTGCGAAAGCGGTCCTGGAGTTGCGTGGCACCCCATTCTTCGTCGACCGCGCTCCAGCCGGTCGCGACCAGCCCTTGCGTCCCAGTTACCGTCCTCGGCAAGGCGGTACGTCCCGAGAGATAGGCGCCGAATTCGTCGGCTTCATCGGCAACGACCAGAACATCGTAGTCGCCGACCTGCGTTGCGGCAGGGATCTCGGTCTGGAGCGTGACATGTCCGGTGTCTGCGCGGCCGTTGGCGGGCCGGAAGGTCCAAGGCTTATCGACGGTGATCCGCGCCCCGAAACGCGTCGCTGCCCGCCGAAAGGCCGACGCCATAGCCTGGTCGCCGGGATGCGGACCAGTCAGCAGGAACCAATGCTGCCAGCCTTTCCAGACCAGGTATTGCGCCAGGGCGTCGGCCAGCATGGCGCGGCTGGGAATCGTGTGCAGAACGTTTCTTCGGCAGCCCTCCTGACGCAGGCTGTCATCAGGGTCGCGGCTGTTGAACAGCGTCATGCGCTCCGCACCAGGCGCTGCGCTCGCCTGCAGCAATTGCGCAGCGTCTAGATCGGCAACGACGAAGCTGATGCCGGCGGTTGCGAACTGCCTCACCGCTTCAGCCGGGGTCTCGCCGGGTGCCAGGATGACTTGTTGCAGCCGGAAATTCTGACCGAGGAAGCGCCCGGTTGTGTCATCGTCGGCTATGCCGAGCCGGGCGCCTTGCAGGCCGTCGTCGATGACGACCTCATCCAATGGCCCGAGAGGTGGGGGCGGCTTGCGCTGTTCTCCGAGATAGCCGATGACCATTGTCTGTTGCCCGGCAAGCCCATGGACGGCGCCGGCGAGGAGCATGACAAACGCTAGCGCCAGCCTGATCCGGCTCGGGCCGGGCAGGACATGTTGGATTCTTGAAGTCGGCACGGGCGCTCCACGGATCGAGCGACCCTAATGTTTTTGAACGAGAAATGTTCCCGGTTGACTGACCTAAGGTCCGGCAATCGGGGCAGGCTCCAGCCGTTGAATGGCAGAGGAGAACCGACCGGACCTCTAGCTGGGGCATTCTCGATTGTCCTGCCCGCAGGTTACCTCCCAAGTAAGCTATTACGCCACCGAAGCTTGGGAGCGCGCATCGTCCTTGCACGTTTGGAAACCGGCTACCTTTTCCGTGAGGATGTATCGGAATTGGAAAGCCTCTGCCGCACGGACGCGTCGGTCTGGTTGGCCACGGCGCTGACGACTCCGCTCACCTTGTCCGCCAGCGTCCCCTCGCTTGACGCCTGCCGCCCGGCTTCGTCGCTCGCCGTCTGGTAGGCCTCGGCCGCGACTTGCTTTGCGGCGTCGAGGCCTTCTTTCAAAGTCTCTTGGGCACTTTCACGAAGTTTCTCGCGATAGCCACCCAATCGCTCATCCTCGACGTCCGTGTGGGGCAGCATGGCGCCGATAGCAGCTCCGATGGCGAGGCCGACGGCGGCCGCGGCGAGAGGCTGGTCCTGAAGCAGATTGTGCGCGGACCGGCCGGCGCTCGTCGCCATGTCGGCCGTAGCTGCCGCCGAGCTTGCGAGCGTGTCCGCCGCGCTGCTCGCCATGCCCGACACTGTGCCGGCTGCTTCGCTTGCCATTCCCGAAACAGTTGCGGCCGCTCCGCTGGCGGCTTCGGCAACAGAGTCGGCCGCATCCGAGGCCGTCGAACTCATTCCCGCGCCGAAAGCTCCATGATCAAGCCCGGGACCGCGCCGCGTCGCACCATCGGCACCAGCCGACGCGGGCGAAGCGCCGCTGCCCAACATCAGCCAGGCCAGACCCGCGCCGATCACGGTCAGGGGCAACGGATTGTCCCGCATCTGGACCTTCAGGTTGTAGAGCATGTCGGAGCCCGTGCCATTCCTGAAAAGCCCAGTGAACTCATCGAAGAGCTGGCCGGGGGTCATCTTATCGCGAATGGAGTCGGCGGTCGCCACCACCCTTGCGCGCGTGGCTTCCGCCTCGCGTTCGAGCTCGGCTGCGGATTTCTCGGTCATCTCGCTTGTTCCTTGATCGCGTTCACGTCACGCTTGAGCTGTTCTTGTGTACGGTCCGGCGCCAGTTCGGAGGGCGCCATGCTTGCCATGCCCGTCCGCAACAGGATGACGCCCAACACGGCAACCACCACGCCGACAAGCAAGGCGGACCACCCGGCGCCAAGACCAAGCCGGGCCAAGGCGATGACGAGCGCCTGCAACAAAACCAAAAGCGCCGCGAGCAGGCATATCGCGCCGCCCAGCACCTCTACAGCGCCTGCTCCGGCCTTGGTTGCGTTCTCCGAGATTTCCGCCCTTAGGAGCCTGGCCTCCGTTTGCACGAGCCTGCTCACCTGTTGCGCCAGATCGGCGACCAATGTGCCGAGACTTGGATTATTCTGAGTATTCATTTCTTCAGCTCCGCTGCCTTCCCCGGTATGCCGCCGTCGGAACCCCAGTTGGCTGGAGATTGATCCCGGCCGGCGCCCGTTCCCGTGCCAGTTTGGCTGGGATATTGAGACGTGGCCGCGTCCTGCGTCGGGCGGCGTGTGCCGGGCGGCGAAGCCTTCATGAAGCGGCCAAGCGCCAGTCCCGCCAGAACCGAGCCGGCAAGAAGCGCTTCAGGATTCTGGCGGCCAAAGGACTGAACATCTTCGAGCACCTGTCCGAACGGCTTCTCCTTCAACGAGGAGGACAGCCGTTCCAGCCCGCTCGCGGCTTCCTGCATGAATTTCGAGGCCGCGCTCTGGTCGCTGCCGGCAAGGTGATCGCTCGCGGCGCGCAGCGCGCCGCCGAAAGCGGACAGGCTCGACCCAATGTCGCGCTGCGTCTGCTCGGCTTTTTTCGCGACGGCCTGCTGGGCTTCGCCTGCGTACGCTCCGGCTCTGTGGACAACCTCATCGCGCGCATCGTGGAGCGCTTCGCCGGCGCTTTGCGTTTCTTCCTGGATCCTGTTGGAAACTTCGTCCTTTGCCCTGGCAAAGTCGGCGGGCTCGCGGCCCCGATCGTTCTCGCGCTGCATGGTGCCTCCTAGTGAAAACCGAGAAAGGAAAGCACCGCGAGGACAACGACGATCAGACCTATGAGATAGATGACACTGTTCATGGCGCAGCCTCCTCCATGCAAGTCCAACTTCGCGCCGACTGCAATGTTCCACCGCATGAGCAGCTTTTTAGCGAATTGTCATTTGTCCTCGGGCTGCGCCTTGAAAGCCGCAAGTTCCTCGTCGGGGCAGAGGAGGCTGGGGCGCGCCGGATTGGAAATATCGAGCTTGTCCCAGGGAATGCGATAAAGGCCTTCACGCCGCCGCAACGCGAAGAAGTCGAGCAGCGCAGCTCCGATGGTCGAAGCGGACAACCGCTCGAACGCGGCGAATATCCCGACATGGAATTCGGTGACGACAAGATCGCTGCCGTCCCGCTCGGCGATGATCTCCTCGATATAGCCGATGCTCCTGCCCTGCTCGGAGAAGACGCGCCTGCCGGCAAGGTGATCGAGGTGCACAGTCGCCATCCTCAGGCTCCGGGGATTCGGCCGATAACATGTTCGCTCAGCCAGTCCTGCCAGGCGAAGATCCTGGTGCGGCGGACGTTGATGTCGAATTCTATGTCGACCCCGATGTCGCGCACTTTGTTCCAGGCGATCCGGTGGGGCCGTGCCTGCTGTTTGCCGCTCAGCCTTGCCGCGAGCTTCGCGGTCCATCTTGCGGGCGCCGAGCCAAGCCGTCGCGCCAGCGCGATCGAGCCGAGTTCAATGGCAATGACCCTGGGCGGCTTGCCCGGCCTCAGCTCGGCGACAAGGCTATCCACCTTGCCGATCTTGACCTGCTCGCGATCGACGACCTGCTTGTCCAGTATATCGCGCAGCAACTGCATCATGTGCCTCCGAATATCTGAAGCGGAATAGTCACCACTGCCAACACGAAGCCGACCGCGATGACGAAGATCACAGCCGCGTTGGAAACCAAGCCGTTGCGGTTCTCGCCGACATAGCGGTCGTCATTCAGCAGGAAAAGGAAGGGCACGACCGTCAGCGGCAGGCTCGCCGCGGTCAGCGCCATCGAGAAGATGGTGAGCTTCAACGGGTCGAGACCGAGCGCTATCGGAACGGCGGCAAGGAAAAGCGTCAGGGTGTAAACCAGGCTGAAACCGGGATCGTCGCGCGGCTTGAGATCCTCGCCCCAGTTCCAGCCGAACCCTTGTGCGACGAGATAGGCCTGCTGCAAGGCCACTTCGAGCGTGGCGCCGAAGCAGGCGATGGCCAGCGAAGCAACGAAAAGGATAAAGCCCCAGAAGCCGAATATCGGGATCAGCATCAATGGCAGCTGGTTGTAGTCGTCCACTTCGGTAACGCCATGAGCGCCAAGCACGAGCGCGGCCACTATCAGAACGCCCACGGAAATGGTCCCACCGAAACTCATGCCGAGACCGGCGATCGCCCGATTGGTGCCGAGATAGCTCTTGTCCCACTGATCCTCGTTCGCGCCCGAGGAATAGAACATGAAAAGGAAAGGCGAGATCGAGGCGCCGAGAATGCTGACGGCCATGAACCAGTATTTTGCAGTGTCGTGGTGCGGCAGACTGGGCACGGCGCCGACAGCCACCTCTTTCCATTCAGGCCGAAGCATTACGGCCGCGACGACGAAGCAGAGGGTGATGAGGCCAAGCGTCGATACCCCTTTCTCGATGAGGCCGAACGTGCCTTTCCACAACAGCAGCCACGCCAGAAAGGCGACCGGCAAGGCCCACCACTGGAAGCTGATCCCCGTGGCAAGCTCCGCGGCAATGGCAACACCGCCGATCTCGGCGGAAAGCACCAGGAAGTTGACCAGCAGGGTCGCAAGCAGCGGCCAGATGAACGCGTTGAAGCCGAACCGTTCACGGATGCCGTCAGTGATGGTGTGATGACTGACCGCAGCGAAGCGGCCAGCCATCTCGACCAGGAAGATAATGCAGATGGTGCCGAGCACGACCGCCCAGATGAGTTGGAAACCGAACAGCGCGCCGGCCTGTGCCGCCGTCGCCATCGACCCGACCTCCAGGAAGCCGCCGACGCTGGTGACGACGCCGAGCGAGATCTCCAGCAGCTTCTTCATCGGTCAGGCGAGAAATATTGTCGATAGGCGGCGGCGAGATCGTCCTGCGCGGCGCGAAGCTCCTTTTGCGCCTCGCCGGCCTGTGCATGCTGTTCGGCGTCGACCGCGCCCTCGGCTCGCTTTGCCGCGTTCGACAATCGGCTGACAGCCGCTGCCAGCGTATCTCGCTTTGTGGGTTCCCCCGTAGCTGCGGATCCAACTTGCCGGCTGGCGTCGGCGAGTGTGTCGGCAAAGGATTGCAGGGCAGAGGATGCATAGCGGGATGGCGCGGCGCCGGAGAGCCAGGCATCGCTCACCAGAAGCGCCGCCTGGGCCGTCGAGGCTGCAAGCTTCGACTGCTCGTCCACGGTTTCAGACGAGGAGCAGGAGGCGAGCGCCAGCGCCAGCAGGGGCAGGAAGGCCCGGCTCGGCGGGGCAACGGTGGGCAACATCTTCCCCTCTTTGCAATCGCTTGAAATCACGAGGGATAAAGCCGCAGGCACGGGAAAGTTCCTCCGTGTTCGGGATTTGCGGCATCGCGGCTGGCCCGTTTCCATGCCCTGCCCAGCTTTGCAAATCTTGCCGCTGGCATAGACATGCAACGCCGCCGATCTCCTCCTGCAGGGCTCGCGAAGATAGGGCTCGGCTGAACGGAAACTGCAATTTCTTGTCGATAGAATACATGGCTGGTTCTCCGTTGGGAGCCAGCCGAACCTCGGCCATAACATTGTTCCGTGGACCAAGGACTCAATCAGACCGAGCCGCTTGGCTCCGCCCTGTTACCAACGCCGGCAAGCGCCGCGACCTTGTCGATCATGGCTAGGACCGCCTCAGGCCTGCTTTGATGCACCATATGTCCGGCGTCCGGCACGATATCGACCAGCGCTTGGCTTATCTCGGATTGCAGGCGCAGTGCCTCGGCCTTGGCATCGAACAGCTGATCGCCGGCGCCGGCAACTATCCCGACAGGGACATGGATGTCGGCATATCGGCGATTTGGGAACAGTGCCGACGCCAGCATCAGGAAGGATTCAGCGGAGATGGAGCGCAACTGCGAGGGGCGGCTCGCCAACTCTCTTGTCGCTGTCGCGAAGGGCATTGCGACCGTTGCCGGATGAAAAATCTTCTTCATCGCCCATCGCCAGTTCAACCTGACCAGCGACGGCAGCACGGCGTGGCGCAGCACCGTCCCGAGCAGCGGAACCGCCGGCAGCGCGGAGATGGCAAGAGCCAGCCTCGGCGACGGGTAATGATAGCCGGCAACGACAACGACACCGGCAACCGACCGGGGATGCCGGCGCGCCATTTCGAGCGCCACGGTTGCTCCCCAGGAATGGCCGACAACCATGTAGCGCTCGATGCCGAGTTTCATGGCCGCGGCATCGATGAGGTCGGCCTGGGCAGCTGCGGTCCAAGGTCTCCCTGCCGGGCGCGGGCTCATGCCGAAGCCGGGCCTGTCGAAGGCAAGTACACGATATCTGGCGGCGGCCTTGTCGAAGATGCCGCTTGTCGTGAAGTCTTCCGCCGAGGCGCCATTGCCGTGCAAGAGCAGAACCGCTTGCCCGGTGCCCGCCTCCAGGAAATGCAGCTTCATTCCCCGGAGATGGATGAAACGCCCGAGCGGACGTGCGGCCAACGCCCGTCGCGCAAGCAGACCATTGTATAGGGAAAAGGCAATTGTTGCCGTCGCAAGCAACAGAAGCAGGTTCTTCTTCCTGGACTTTGTCGTCATGGCTGGGCGGGGTGGCGAAAGCAGGCGGCTTTGGCAGGGGTGGCGCCCTGTTCGCTATCAGGCCGACCCTTTCTGAGGCAGCTCGGTCTCTTCCTCGACTTCGTCACGCAGGCTCTGCTCGGCCCCCACTTTATTAGCGCCAGCCGACGGCTTTTGCCGGGCGAGCTCGCGATCGACAACCTTGCGTGAGCCTTCAACCGGATCTTCTTGCGGGGAATCCCTGTCCGTCCCTTTTTGCTGGCCGGTCCGGTCACTGCTAGGAGTCGATTGCGCAGAATCGTCGTTTTGGCGGGACTTCGTCATTGAGCACCTACTCCGCTTTGGTCGGATATCTGCTGGCTTCCGGGCAGGTTGGAAGCAGGGCCAAACCCCTGTGACCGCCCTTTGTTCCGTGCGGGGCGGGACCGGCCTTGCCACCGCTCCGCAAGCGGGTGGGACCAACGGCTGCGTGCAACAAATGTGGTTGAGGCTGGATCGATGCACTTCTACGACTGCGGCAAGCGTCCGGTTGCCTGCTGCGTCCGCCTCGCGACGGAGGAACCATGACCTGCAACTCTCCACTCAGCCTTTTGGAATTCGAAGCGCTCACCCAGGCAGCTTCGAAACTGTCAAACGACACGGCGGAACGCTGGAGAGTTTGGTGGTCTCTTTGTTCGAAGCGTTGCGCGAAGGAGAGACCTGTCCCAAGGCGGTTCTGGACGCAGTGCTCGCGACGCTGACCAAGGAGAACCGCTAGCCAGCCGGCTTCCCCTCGCCCTCGACAATATCCTGTTCGGGATCGACAGCTTCCAAGGCCTCAACCACAGGCGCCAATGAATTCTCTTCATCGGGACCGGATTTCGGTCCATTGTTATCCTCGCCGATTTTGTCGAGAGCGCGTTGGATGGCGTCTTCAATGTTGCCGACCTCCTGCTCTCGCACCTCGCGACCGTAGCCCGCGGCATCGGCATCCTGCTCGAATTGCTGCGCCAGCATCGGAACGCTGATCTCGGTTTCGGCCGGCAAGTTGCCGACATTCTCCTCCAGCCAGCTGCGCAGGAATTCCTTCGTTGCGTTCATGGAGCACCTCCTCGACGCGAGATAACCGGTCGATGGCGCCGAAGTTCCCGTAAGTCCGAATCGGCAGGGAAAGAGCGGATCGCTTCACGGTGGGGAGCTCGAACACTCTGGCGAGACACTCGATGGCTTCCACGGCGAGAGCGCTTGACACGAAGGGGGTCGATCCCGCCTCGAGCTAAGTTGCAGCCCAACATATACAGCGGGAACCCGGATTGCTCTGAGCCGTTCGCAGGCATGGCAACATTGCAGCTTCGAGAAGCGCTGACCAAGGTCGGCACACTGACGTCCCGACCGGCGGCCTTTCTGATCTTGGGCGGTTACACTGTCTCTTGGTTTCTGTTCGAGCGGGAAACACTTGACTGGCACGGCGCCGCGACGCTGATCACCTGGGCAATGACGCTACTGATACAACGGGCCGAACATCGCGACACCCAAGCCCTGCAGGCGAAACTCGATGAGCTGATCAAGGCGAACGACAAGGCTCGCAATGAGATCGTCGAGATGGACGACAAAGAACCGGAGGAAATCGAGCGAATACGCGATGCGGGGCAAGAGGGAAGTTGACGTCTCGCGTAGGACCTGGGCCGGACTGCCTTCGGAGCTGAAGTCGTTGTGAGCAGGGCGCCAGCGATGATGACACTCTTGGAACGACGAGCCTGTTTGCGTCGACCACTCCGACCGGCTGTTCCAACATCGCGATCTTGTCGGAACTTAGGGTCGCCGGGCGGATTAGGAAGAGTGCCGCAGGCGCATCACAACAACCGCACGGAGGATCTAAAATGCCGAAGAAAGCCTCGTCCGCGACCTCGAACGGCTTGGAAAGCCTGTTCCTGGATGGACTGAAAGACATCTACTACGCGGAAAAGAAGATCCTGAAGGCTTTGCCGAAGCTGGCGAAAGCAGCACAGTCCGACAAGATAAGCGCCGCTTTCGAAAAGCATCTCAAGGAAACTGAGGACCAGGTGGACCGCCTGGAGCAAGTCTTCGACATGCTCGGAAAGCCGGCCAGGGGCAAGACCTGCCCTGCCATTGACGGCATCATCGAGGAGGGCTCGGAAATCCTCGAGGAATACAAGGACGAGCCGGCGCTTGACGCAGGGCTGGTGGGTGCTGCCCAAGCGGTCGAGCACTATGAGATCGCGCGCTACGGCACGCTGATCGCATGGGCTGAACAGCTCGGTCTCAAGGACGCTCTTCCGCTGCTCCGACAGACGTTGAAGGAAGAGTCGGCAACGGACGAGGCGCTCAACGCTCTTGGTGAGAGCGACGCCAACCAACGTGCTTTGCAGGCGGCCTAGCAACGTCCAACACTTTGCATTGGCGGCGCCGTCGGCCCGTATGGGCTGCAGAAAGGAGAACTCGATGAAGAAGACCTGGAAAAAACCGACCATGTGTCAGGTGGCTGCGGGCTTCGAAATTTCGCGATATCTGCCTGCTGAAATTCGGCCGAAAAAATAGCCCGTGAATGTATGCCCCGAGCAGGCGGGCATGCAATTCTTTGCGATATCGGAAGACACGGAAGCAACCGACCGCTGCCGCAAAAGCGGGTGCCGGTCAATTGCTCGACTGGGCATGCATTGACATGCGCGTGAAGATCATCGGATCGGCGGCCGGAGGCGGCTTTCCGCAATGGAACTGCAATTACCGCCAGAGCCGCGCGGCTCGGCTAGGGACGCCCGGCGTACATCCGCGAACCCAATCGTCCATCGCCGCGACGGCTGACGGGACAGGCTGGGCTCTCTTCAACGCATCGCCCGACATCCGCCAGCAGATTGCGCAAGCTCCCGAGTTGCAGCCCGGGACCGACGCACCGCTACGCTCGAGCCCAATTCGCGCGGTGGTTCTGACCAATGCCGACGTGGACCATATCGCGGGCCTGCTAAGCTTGCGTGAGCGACAGCCTTTCGCGATCTATGCGACGGCGCAGGTGCTGGCAACGCTGGAGGCAAATTCGATCTTCAATGTCCTCGATCCGGCGATCGTGCCGCGGCGTCTGCTGGCGCCGACGGAAGAGATAGCCATCTGCGGCGCGGACGGCCATCCGACCGGCGTGGTCGTCGAAAGCTTTCCGGTGCCTGGCAAGGTCGCGCTCTATCTCGAGCAAAGAGGGGATCAAGACGCCGATTTCAGCTCCGACACGGGCGACACGATCGGCGTCCGCATCAGCGGGACCGACAGTCGCGGCGCCGTTGTCTACGTTCCGGGCTGCGCGAATATCGACGGCGCGCTGCGCGCCCGCCTGGCCGATGCCGCCTGCCTTCTGTTCGACGGCACAGTCTACACTGACGACGAGATGATCACGGCCGGCGTCGGCCAGAAAACCGGCGCGCGCATGGGCCACATCGCAATGTCCGGGGAAGCAGGTTCGATTGCCGGCCTGGCCGATGTGAAGATCGCTCGCCGTATCTTCATCCATATCAACAACACCAATCCCGTTCTGGACGAGAATTCCCCCGAACACGCGGCTGTGAAGGCGGCTGGCTGGGAAGTCGCGATCGACGGCATGGAGATGGAATTTTGAGCGATTTCCACCACCGGGCCCGAGGCGGACTGTCGAAGAGCGAGTTCGAGGCCGTGCTGCGGCAGGTCGGTGACGAGCGCTACCACAGCCGCCATCCTTTCCATCACAGAATGATCGGGGGCGGCCTGTCAAAGGCCGAGATGCAGGCCTGGGCGCTGAACCGCTATTGCTACCAGGCTGTCATTCCGCGCAAGGACGCCATGATCCTCGCACATGCCGAGGATCCAGCGTTCCGAGCCGTCTGGCGCAAGCGCATCGAGGACCATGACGGCGAGGACGGCTGGAGCGGCGGCATCGCGCGCTGGCTGCATCTGGCGACCTCACTCGGGCTCGATGCCGAAACCGTCAAAAGCGAAAGGCTGGCGCTGCCGGCGACCCGCTTCGCCGTTGGCGCCTACCTTTCGTTTTGCACCAACCGGACCTTGCTGGAGGCGGTCGCATCGTCGCTGACCGAGATGTTCTCGCCGACCATCATCGGCGAGCGGGTACCGGCGATGCTGGCCAGATATGATTACATCACCGAGGACACGCTGGCCTATTTCAGCCGGCGGCCCGAACAGGCATCGCGCGACGCCGACTTCGCCCTTGCCTATGTGCTCGCCCACGCCGACACGCCCGAATGCCAGCAGCAGGCGATCGATGCGCTGGTGTTCAAATGCGATATTCTCTGGGCCATGCTCGATGCGCTCCAGCATGCTTATGGCGCCTCGGGGAGCATACCGCCCGGCGCCTTCCGTCCGGAGTGGTCCTTATGATGACGGCGCTGCGCGAAAGAGCCATCGTCTCGTCGCGGTCGGCGCCGTCGCGGCCCAGGCATGTGCGCATCCAATACGATCCAGTGCGGCAGGCCTTCGCCGTGCTTTCGCCGGAGAAGGTCTTCTGGCCGAACGAGGTCAGCCTCGACATCCTGCGCCGCTGCGACGGGCAGTCCACCGTCGAGCGCATCATCGCCGACCTTGCGGCCGACTATGACGCGGATCCGCAGGCCGTCGCGGCCGACGTCATCGCCTTCCTGCAGGAATGGTCGGACAAGTTTTTGGTGAAGCTATGAGTGCCCCCCTCCTGCCCCCGATCGGCATGCTGGCGGAACTGACGCATCGCTGCCCGCTGCAGTGCCCCTATTGCTCCAACCCGCTCGAACTGCTGAAGGCCAACCGCGAGCTCGACACGCAGACCTGGCTCGATCTCTTCTCACAGGCCGCCGATCTCGGCGTCCTGCAGGTGCATCTGTCCGGCGGCGAGCCGACGCTACGCCGCGACCTCGAGCAGTTGATCGCAGGGTGTTCGGCGCGTGGCGTCTATACCAACCTCATCACCGCCGGCGTCGGCATTGCCGAGGGCCGCATCGAGGCCCTTGCCGAAGCCGGTCTCGACCACCTGCAACTGAGCTTCCAGGGCGCTCGTCCGGCGACCACCGACCGCATCGGCAACCACCAGGGCAGTCACGAGAAGAAGCTGGAGACGGCGCACCGCGCCCGCGCGGCCGGGCTGCCGCTCACCATCAATGCGCCGATCCATCGGCACAACGTCGAGGAAGTGCCGGAATTCATCGACCTCGCCCTCTCCCTGGGTGCGGAGCGGCTCGAGATCGCCAACGTCCAATATGCCGGCTGGGCGCTCGCGAACCGCGATCGGCTGATGCCCGACCGTGCCGCGGTCGACAGGCAGGCGGACATCGTTGCGGCTGCCCAGGAACAGCTAGTCGGCATCATGAATATCGATTTCGTGACGCCGGATTATTTCGCCATCTACCCCAAGCCATGCATGGGAGGCTGGGCGCGCGACGCCTTCATGGTGGCTCCCGACGGCACCGTGTTGCCGTGCCATGCCGCCCAGACAATTCCCTCGCTCCGCTTCGAGCGCTTCGGAGAACGCAGCCTCGCCGAAATCTGGACCGACTCGCCTGCATTCATTTCCTTCCGCGGCACCGAATGGATGCAGGAGCCGTGCCGAAGCTGCGAGCGCCGCGAGGTCGATTGGGGCGGCTGCAGGTGTCAGGCATTGGCGATTGTCGGCGATGCCTCGGCAACGGATCCAGCCTGCATCAAGTCGACAGCACACGCTTTTATGGGCACCTTGGTCGACGAAACGAGACGCGGCAATACCGCCGGCAACGATGCTTTCATGTATCGCAGGATAGGATCCTGAATGAGTTGGGCGACCTGGTCTTTCTCGTGACGCCTGACTTGCTGGCTTGCCTCGGGTGATCGTGATTTACCAGCGGGGCCGGTTTGGCGCCGGGACCTGGCTGGTAGCTTCTAACCCGCAAAAAATGCGATAGCCAGCCATAGTCACGGCTAGATTGCGTCGTTTGAACCGCTGTCTAGCGTAGTTCCTAGCATGGTTACGAAATGCAACGAGCGCTGCAAAGTGTCACGAATTTCATTGATATCGACAGGCGTGTTTCGCCGTTGCCGGTCGCGGCGCTGAGGGCGCTCCAATCGCAAGGGGATTTCGATGCTAACCGGAAGCGCCGAAGGAAGGATGGGCCCAGTCCTTTTGGTAGTCGACGGAACCTCTGCCGAGGGCACAGAACTTCCATCCTGCGTCGCGGCTGACAACATCGTTTAAGTGGGCATGACCAACTGCGTGGATAGCCGCCGTGATATCTTCCGCCGGCTGTGTTGCCTCCTGACTGTAAGTGAAAACATTTCCGGCGTCATGGTTCAGGCAGATGTGCCGCGATCCGATCTCGCGTATGAAGCTTGCCCCGGATCGAGCACTGTCGAACAGATCGCCGTTGCCATGCCCCGGGTTCTCGAGAGCCAGAGCGATATCGGCCTGCTCCAGTCTCGGCAGAACGGCATCGATCGTCCTCCGGATCCCCTCCCGATTCTTCATCGGGCCGGAATTGGTAATCAGGAAGGATGCGCCAATGCCGGCAGCAAAAGTGACGCGCCGGGATAACACATCGACTGCGTCCGGCCCCGACGGGTCGAGATGAGCCGATACGGCCTTGATCCCAAGCCCGGGAGTTTCTGCTCTCGCTCGCAGCTTCGAGGCGTTGGCGCTGGTGAACATGCCCTCATCGATATCGACATAGCCGCGAATGAAGGCTGGCTCGACATGCATTGCGCCAGCCCGCCCGATTTCTTCGATGGCCAGTTCCATCGAATAGCCATCGAAGAGCGCGGTCGATACCGATACGGTCCTGGGGCAGCGTTCAAGCAGAGGATCGTCGCAGGCTTCGAGGCTGCCAATTATGGGACCACGATCCGTCTCAAGCCTTATCAGTCTCCAAAGTGCTGCTCTGCACCAGATCGGTTAGCCAGTTTTCATAACGTTGCAGATTTCCTCAACCAGCATTGCCGCCGAAATCGACCCGGGATCCGGGTGGCCCAAAGAACGCTCGCCGAGACGCGCGGCGCGGCCGACGGTTGCGATCATATCGCGCGTTGCTTCCGCGCCTTGTCGGGCGGCGGCGGCTATGGCATCCGCATTCTGGCCCTCGATTGCCGCGTCCGCGGCCGGAGCCCAGGCGTCAAGCATGGTCTTCTGGCCGCGTTCTGCCTTGCCACGCTGGACGATGCCTTCGCGCATCGCGACAATTATGGTTCGCAACTCCGCTATCGGCATTGATGCGTGCGGACCCGCCGCCTTGCCGGCGCGAAGAAGGGCTGTCGCGTAGAGCGGTCCGGAGGAGGCGCCGACCGCGTTGAGAAAACCCTTGGCAGCGGCGGTGAATACATCCTGCAGCGTGCCCTCGGCCGCTTGCGCCGCATCGGCAGCAGCCTTCATGCCTTGTTCCATGGCGATACCGTGATCGGCGTCGCCGATCACCCCGTCGAGCGCGCAGAGCCTGTCGCGCTCGGCGGCCATCCGCGCGGAGAAAGCGTCGAAAAGGGCTTTCAAATCCCCGGTCGTGAACTCCATCTCGCTCAGCTCCGGAACATGGCGCAGTCACAGGGGTGGTCTATCATACGCTGCAGTTCATCATCGAGGTGCATAACGGTGATCGAGGCGCCGGCCATGTCGAGCGACGTGCAGTAGGGGCCGACAAGCGTCTTGTGGACGACCAGCCCGGCAGCCTTCACGCGCTCCGCGATTCGGGCGTTCAGGATGTAGAGTTCCATCAGCGGCGTCGCGCCAAGCGAGTTGACCAGCACCGCGACACGATCACCGGCCGGCGCCTTCATTTCAGCGAGGATCGCATCCATGATTTCATCGGCGACATCGTTGGCCGGACGCAACGGCCCGCGCCGCACGCCGGGCTCGCCATGGATGCCCATGCCGATCTCCATCTCGCCGACGGGAAGATCGAAGCTCGGCTTGCGCGTCTGCGGCAGCGAACAGGACGACAGCGCCACTCCCATAGTGAACGTGCGGTCGTTGGCGTGACGAGCGACGCGTTCCACTTCGGCCAGCGGCATCATCATGTCGGCGGCCGCGCCCGCGGCCTTGAAGATGAAGACGTTGCCGGCCACGCCCCGGCGCTTTTGCCGTTGGTCGGATGGCGCCGACGCGATATCGTCGGTGGTCAGCACCGTGCGTGCCTGGATGCCTTCCATCTCTAGCAAATCGGTCGCCATGTCGAAGTTCATCACGTCGCCGGCATAGTTGCCGTACATGAACAGGACGCCGGCACCGCCGCTCGCGGCCATCGCCGCGTCGACCGCCGGCTGAGGAGGGGGCGAGGCGAAGACGTTGCCGATCGCCGCGGCATCGGCCAGGCCCTTGCCGACATAGCCCAGGAAGGTCGGCTCATGGCCGGAACCGCCGCCGATGACCAACGCCACCTTGCCCGTCCGCGGTCCGCGTTTGGCGACGACCGCGCGCGACGCGCCGTCCGGCCGCCAGAGATGTTCGGGATGCGCGGCCAGGATGCCGGTCAGCATTTCGTCGACCGCCGCATTGCCGTCATTGATCAGCTTCTGCGTCAGGCTCATTCGCACCTCCCTGCTCGTCCTCGGCCGCGAGACTAGAGCAATTCCAGGAAAAGTGTGAAACGGTTTTCCTCCGGACTTGCGTGAAAACAAAGAGATAGAGCGTTTCGCGGCGGCGTGGAATCGTTCCTTTCCGCGTACCGGATCCCGATGCGACCGCGAATCGGAAAGTATCGGTCAGCGAGCGTTGTACTTTGCGTCGACCTGGTCGATGGCGGCGACGTTGCCGGCCGAGCGCCCTTGCGGGTCGAACGTCTCCTTGAGGAACGCATCGGCGATCGACTTAGCCAGTTCAGGCCCGATCACGCGCGCGCCCATGGTGATGATCTGGGCGTTGTTCGACAGCGCCGCGCGCTCGGCCGAGTAGGTGTCGTGGGTGAGCGCGGCGCGGATGCCCGGCACCTTGTTGGCCGAGATGCAGACGCCAATCCCCGTGCCGCAGATCAGGATGGCGCGGTCATATTTGCCGGCCAGCACATCGCTCGCGACCCGGTCGGACAGATTGGCGTAGAACGGATCGGGGCCGGTCTCGGTGCGCGATACTTCCGACACCTCGTGTTTGTCCTTCAAATAGTCGGCCAGAACCTTGGCCAAGCCTTCGCCGGCGCTGTCGCCGGCAACCGCGAGCTTCATGATCGTCTCCTCATAGTTTGGCGACGCATCTGGACAGGATATCGAGATAGCCCTCGACAGCCCATGCGGCGCGTCCGATGAACAGCCCGTCGATATGCGGGCATGCGATGAGTTCGGCGCAATTGTCCCGGTTGACCGAACCGCCATAGAGGCAGGGGACCCGGCGCCCGAGCACGTGCTCGGCAGCAGCGATGATCTCCGCCTGGCGGGCCTCGGCATAGTCCGAAGTCGCCGGAATGCCGTTGACCCCGATTGCCCAGACCGGCTCGTAGGCGAACAGGATCGGCGCGCTCTTCTGCGCGGCGCCGAGTTTGGAAAGCGCGCCGCGCACCTGCCTGTCGAGAACGTCGCGGGCGAGGCCGGCCTCGCGCTCGGCAAACGTCTCGCCGATGCAGATCAAGGGGGTCAGGCCGTGACGTATGGCGGCCTCCGTCTTGAGGCCCACGGTTTCGTCCGTCTCGCCGAAATGCTCACGGCGTTCGGAATGGCCGAGTTCGACGATATCCAAATCACAATCCTTCAGCATCACCGGCGAAATCTCGCCGGTCCATGCGCCTTCGTCCGCCCAATGCATGTTTTGGGCTCCGACCTTGACAGACGTACCTTGAAGCATCGCCTTGACCTCGCGCGCGGCGGTGAAGGGCGGGATGACGAAGCGCCGGACACGCGGATCGCCTTGCGGGTCCGCTAGCAGGCCGCTGGCGAAGGCGCGCGCCTGCGCCAGCGTCTTGTTCATTTTCCAACTCGTGCCGATCCACACTTGAGGCGGGTGCTTCATGCTGAGGTCATCCGATTTCGCTCACGAGAGCCCTGGCCGTCGACTCGTCGGTGATGAGACCCTTCAACCGCGCGCTTTTGAGCACCGCGCGGACCGCTTCGACCTTTGTCGGACCGCCGGCGATCGCGATGATGCGGCTATCCGCCGGTCCGTCCAGATCGACGGCGAGCGTGCGGGCGGTCAGGGTCGTTTCCAGCACCCGGCCGCGTGCATCGAAAAAGTGGCCGAGCATTTCGCCGACACCGCCAACGGCAGTGATCTCGCCAATCTCGCGCGGCTCGATCATGCCGGTCGCCACAAGCTGGGCGCCCGCATCGGCCGTGCCGATGCCGACGAACTTCAACGTCGACTGGTTCGACATCTCGAAGATTTCCCGCACGCCGCGCTGTGCCAGGAGCACTTCACGATCTTCGGCGGAATTGGCAAAAAAGGGCACCGGCATGACGTAGGCTTGTGCGCCGGTCTTTTCGGCCAGTCGATGCATGACGTCGTGGGGATTGGCGGCATAGTTGCGCGTCAGGCCGCCGAGCAGCGAGACGAAGCGGACGCCGGCCGCCTCAAAGCGCGGCAACTGATGCACCGCGGCGGCAAGCGTGCGGCCATGGCCGATGCCGATGACCCTGTCCTCGCCGCGCTCCATCTCGCGACGCAGGAAACTGGCGCCCGCCAGTCCGAGCGCCCGCAACGGAAGACTATCCTCGCCCAAATCCGGCGCAACCTCGCAGAAGTCCAATCCGAAGCGATCGCAGAGCTGGTTCTCCAGCAATGCGCATTCGACGACGTCGCCGTCGATCGAGACCTTGACTGCGCCATCGGCCACAGCCCGGGCGATCAGGCGATGCGCCTTGACCGACGGCAGGCCAAGTCGCTTCGCTACCTCGGCCTGAGTAAGCCCCCCGGCGTAGTGCAACCAGGCGGCACGAATCGCGAGCGATCCTTCAGGATCCAGTTGACCTGAGCGTTTTGGCATTTGCGGTCCTTGATCGCGCGTTTGGGCCATTCTCAGCCAGTCAGATGTTTAGGCTTTGCACGCCCGTGTCGATATGGGGAGCCCAGAAGGCTATGCTCTCGGCAATCTGCGGGATGACCTGCCGATCGTCCGGCTCCCGCTCCTTGAAGCTCAACTCCAGGCAGATCTCGTTGTCGACGGCGCCACCTTCGGCGAACGCCTTCAGCAGCGGTTCAGGATGAATGCGGCCCCTGGCGTTGAACTCGGCGGTGAAGGGGCGGTGCCCGCCCTTGTCCATCAGACTTTGCTTGATGTGGATCACCGGCGACAATTTGGGCACCGCGCGAGCCCACGCATAAGGATCGTAGTCATCCGGATTGGCGCTGGTCACGTCGCCATGATCGATGTCGGCCATCATCCACATCGGCACGGCCATTTCGGCCTTGGTCAGCCTATCCTGCAGCTTGAGGCATTCGGCGATCGTGTGGCCGAACTCGCGTCCGATGCTCATCGGCTCCCAGAAAACGTAACGCAACCCGGCTGCCTTGGCGTGTTCGGCCACCTCCGACCAGCAGTCGACGGCGATCCGGATCAGTTCTTCACGCCGAGCCGGATCGTCATAATCCTTGAATGTGAAGATGGCGAATTGGGTGCCGACGGAGACGCCGCCGAGGTCGGCGGTGATGTCGGCGAAGGTCTTGAACCAGTCGACATAGTAGCGGCGCACCTCGCTGTCGGGGTGGCCGAAATGATTCAGGCGGCCATAGGGGCCGGTCATGCCGCTTGTGACGCGCACGCCGGTGCGCCGCAGGGCCGCCCTCATCTGCCGGGTCAGGCGCCGGATCACCGGCGCCGGCCAGCTCGGGTTGATGAACTCATGCGTCAGTTGCAGGTCGCGCAGCCTGAGGTCGCGCGCGACCGTCTCGACCAGGTCGTCGGGATCGGCGAAACGGTTGACCAGCGGGTTGGTGTTCAGAGAAAGAGTCAGCGCCATCACGCAGCCTCGGCAAGGCGCTCGGCATCGAACCACATGGCGAAGGCGTCCCGTTCTGCTGCGGTGAGATGCAAATGGTGCTTGGTGCGCCGAAGCAGGATGTCATCAGGCGAGCGCGCCCATTCCCTGGCGACGAGATAGCGTACCTCCGCCTCGTAAAGCAGGCCGCCGTGATGGCGGCCAAGGCCATCGAGGCCAGCCGCGTCCTTGACGAGGTCCCTGGTGCGCGCGCCGTAGAGCCGTCCGTAGTGATGCACGAGATCGCGCGGCATCCAAGGATAGGCTTCGCGCAAGCCGTTGGCGAAGGTCTCGTAGTCGGCATTGGGGATTTCGCCGCCGGGCAGCGGCGCCGTCTCGGTCCAGTCCTCGCCCATCCGTGGGAAAACATGCCTCAGCCGGTGCATGCCGCGCTCGGCCAATTCGCGGAAAGTAGTGATCTTGCCGCCGAAGATGTTGAGCAGCGGCGCGCCGCCGGTCTCGTCGAGGTCGAAGACATAGTCGCGCGTCACCGCGGATGGGTTGCCCTTGCCGTCGTCGAACAGCGGCCGCACGCCGGAGAAGGAGTGCAGCACATCCTGGCGCCGCAGCTTCTCCTTGAAGTAGCGGTTCACCGCCGCAAGCAGGTAGTCGATCTCGGCTTCCTCGGCCCTGACGTCCTCGGCGCGGCCGTCATAGGCAATGTCGGTGGTTCCGATCAGCGCCAAGTCCCCTTCATAGGGGTTGATGAAGATGACGCGTTTGTCGTGGTTCTGCACCAGATAGGCATTCGCGCCCTGCCAGAATTTCGGCACGATAATGTGGCTGCCTTTGACCAGCCGCACCTTGCGGGACGAGTTCGATCCCGCGACGCGGCCTATGACATCCGAAACCCACGGGCCGGCGGCGTTGACGAGGCAGCGTGCACGAAAGACACGCGTTTCCCCGGTCATCGCGTTTTTCGTCGTCACCGTCCAGGCGCCATTCTCGCGACGGGCGGAGATCGCAGGCGAGCGGGTGAGCACCTCGGCCCCGCTTTCGGCGGCGCCGAGCGCGTTGAGCACCACCAGCCGCGCATCGTCCACCCAGCAGTCGGAATATTCGAAGCCGCGCGTATATTGGTCGAGCAACGGCGTTCCTTCCGGATCGCGCTCGAGGTCGAGCGTGCGCGTGCCCGGCAGCCTCTTTCGACCGCCCAGATGGTCGTAGAGGAACAAGCCGAGCCGTACCAGCCAGGCCGGCCGGTCCTGCGGGCTGTGGGGCAGCACGAAGCGCAACGGCCAGATGATATGGGGCGCTGCCTTGAGCAGAACCTCCCGCTCGATCAGGGCCTCGCGTACCAGCCGGAACTCGTAATATTCGAGATAACGCAGGCCGCCATGCACCAGCTTACCGGAGCGCGAGGACGTGCCCTCAGCAAGGTCGTCCTTTTCACACAACACGACCGACAGGCCACGGCCAGCCGCGTCCCGGGCGATGCCGGCGCCGTTGATGCCGCCGCCGATGACGAAGAGGTCGACCGTTTTCGGCTCAAGCCCCATCGCGTGCTCCTTCAGACGTCTCGACGGAAGCGCCCGCAGTGGCGCGGCGCTGGGCAGCCAAGGCCTCCCAGGCCGGCCCGAGGGCCCGGCGTGCCGCGCCGAATGCCGGAAAAAGGCCGTCATAGACGCCGATCAGCGCCGGATCTGGCGCCTCGGCGGGCCCGAGCAGCGGCGTGACCCAGTCGGCGATACAGGCGCCCATGTCAGAATAGGCGCCGATGGCGACCGCCGCCATCATCGCGCAGCCGGCAGCACCCGCCTCCTCGCGCGAAGAGACCCGCACAGGCGCGTGAACCGCCGCCGACAGGATGCCGCGCAATCCCTGCGAGCGGGCCGCGCCGCCCGACAGCCGCAGCTCCGACGGCAGGTCGCCCATCGCCGCGTAGCAGTCGCGCATGGCGAGGCCCAGTCCCTCGATGACGGCACGGACGAGGCTCGGGTAGCGATGGTTTACCGACAGGCCGACGAAGCCGGCCCGGGCGTTGGCGTTGACGAACGGCCCGCGCTCACCGGCTTCCGAAATATAGGGGTGATAGACAATCTGGCCGGGCTGGCTGTCGCCGAGCCAGCGATCGATGCGGGCGACCAGGTCGCGGTGAACGGCCTCGTGCTCGAATTCCTTCAGCACATCCGCGGCGAGACCGAGGACCCAGTCGATGTTGAGCGTGGTCGCCATGTTGGTCTGGACCTGCGTCACCAGATCCGGGATCGGCAGGGTGATGACGTAGCCCGAGCCCTCCTTGTTGAGGTGCACGGCGCCCGTCGGCACGGCCCGCATGTGGACGCCGGTCGATCCGACGATCGAGCAGGCGACGTCCCCCTCGCCGCCACAGACCCCGGCACCAAGGGCGGTCATGACCATGTCGACATAGCCGAGACTGACGGGCGTGCCCGCTTTCAGACCCGTCTCGGCCGCCGCCTCGGTGGTAAGCGGATGGGTCACCATCGTGCCGTCGATGATCTCGGGCAAGAGCTTGCGCCGACCGGAGAGGCCGAGCGCCTCGATGACGGTGTCGTCGTAGTGGCGGGTGCGGAAATTGCCGAAAGTGAAGCTTGATTCCGACGGGTCGGTGGCGCGAACGCCGGTCAGGTTGAGGTAGAGCCAGTCCTTGCAGTGCAACGCCACTTCGGCACGATCGAGAAGCTCAGGCGCGTGGCGGTCCATATGAGCCATCTGACTGCCTTGCTGGCAGGTGTTGAGCCCGGTTCCCGTCGCCTCGAAACGGGCGCGGCTGAGCGGGCCGGCGGCCAGGCGCTGGACGGTTGGCGCCGCGCGGGCATCGAGCCACAGCCATGCGTCGGCGACCGGCGTGTCTTGCCGACCCACGAGCCAGGTGCCGTCGCCCTGGGCCGTCACCGCGAGCGCCGCGGCACGCGCCGCCAGGTTTTCAACCCTGTCGCCAAGCCCTCGAAGCGCCGCGACGCAGTCGCGCCAGGTCTGGGAGAGCGACTGTGTCGCCGAACCGTCGGCGGCGGACGCGTACCGGTTCGGAACCGAGGCAGATGCAATCTGGCGGCCGTTCAGCTCGAAGGCGACCGCCTTGATGACCGACGTGCCGGAATCGATACCTATTATGACGTCAGCGTCGGCCACGGATCTCTCCGCTTCCGATGCGACCATACCTGGATCGACAACAGGGCAATGTCCGTCTCCTCCTGATCTTTTCCCGCCTGCAGCCCGACCCGCGAAAGGGCGGCGGCGAAAGATACGCCGTTGCCCACTCCTCCCTAACGACGCCTGGCGCAGTCCATTCTAAGTTATCATGGAAATAACACAATGCATGATTTTTTTTGCAGACACCGAAAATTTTTTCAGTTACGCTGATATCAGTCAGGAGGAACTCGACATCCGACCCTGTCGTCCTTCAATAGACAGGCGGGAAGCGGACAAACAGGCGACCGGATGCTTAAGGCTTGTCTTCACCCTGCGCCGCAGCACAGGGTGGCGAGCATAATTTCTAATGAAATTAGCATCTTACTGGCTGATCAATTCGTTCCTGCAGCAGAGCCGTGCCATATCTGGGAGATGAAGAATCCCAATGATCGGCCATAGCGGCAATCGAGAATATTAAGCTATTCCGGAGATGCCGTTCTGAAAATCGCATATCCGAGAATCCCTGCAACAGGCCAGAATCAGCCCTCAAGCGGAATTCCAATCTACCATGCTTGACGCATTAGATAACATTAACATAACATAAGTTTGACAGGACGGCATGGATGCGGTGGGAGGAAGACGCTGCATCGACGACCAAGGGTGGAGAAAATCAATGCAAGCAAAGCGACCCTTGTATGCCGTGTCACCATGCGGCGGCAGGCGTGCATCCTGGATCCGTGGCGCTTCCGCGTCGCCCCCTGCCCGCCTAGCTTTGTCGCCGGCAAGGCTCTGAACGATGAACGTTATGCCTGCCCAGACACCGAAGGCCCCCGCCGCGCCGCGCCGCGGTCTGACGATTGCGATCGGTATCGGCGTCGTGGTTCTTGCCGCGATTGCGCTCGACACGAAGGTGGTCCGGATCGGATCGTCCGCCGACGTCAGCCAGGAGGCGTTTTCGCCCGACCGTTTCGGCGAAAAGGAATTCCCGCGCATACAGGCCTTCGTCGTCGAGCATGCCGTCAACGCCGCGACCTTCGGGCCGGCGGTCATGGCCGACAAGAATGCGGCCGCCAAGCAATACGGGACAGCCTCATCGACCGGTGCGATCATCCCGATCAGGCTGACGGCGGTAGCGGGCGAAGCGAAATCGGGCGTCTACGAGCTCAAGGCCGACGGTGTGCCGGCCGACATCCATGTTCGGGTGCAGACCGGCCCGGCCATCAACGGCACCGATCTGCGTGATGCGACGGGCGACATCGTCTTCGGCAAATTCAAGAACCAGATCGAATACCAGGACGCCGGCTCGGGCATCAACCGGGCCATGAAAAAGGCGACACTCGACGGTATCGACACCGCCAGCCTGTCGGGCAAGACGTTGGAGATCTTTGGCGTTTTCCGGCTCATCAATCCGAAGAACTGGCTGATCACGCCGGTGAAGGTCACCGTCAAATGAGCGGCGCTGCGACCTCCAGGCCGGCCGGCGAAGTGGTTTTGGCGGCGCGCGACATCGCCAAGTCCTATAACGGCGTGAAGGCGCTGAAGGGTGTTAATTTCGACATCCACCGCGGCCAGGTGACGACGCTGTTCGGCGAGAACGGCGCCGGCAAGTCGACGCTGATGAAGATCCTCTCCGGCGTGGTGCAGCCGACCTCTGGCGAGATCGTTCTCGACGGCCGGCCCATCGTGTTTTCCTCCTCTACCGACGCGCGAAACCACGGCATCTCGATCATTCATCAGGAACTCAGCCTCGCGCCCAATCTATCGGTTCGCGACAACATCTTCATGGGGCGCGAGATCACCAGCCTGACCGGCGTCGACTACGCGGAGGAGGAACGCCAGGTCCGCAGGCTGCTGGAGGAGCTCGAAGAGGACATCGACCCGCTCACCCCTGTCGAGGAACTGCGCCTCGGACAGCAGCAGATCGTCGAGATCGCACGGGCGCTTTCGGTGGACAGCCGGATCCTCATCATGGACGAGCCGACATCGGCGCTTTCGGCCACCGAGGTCGAGGTGCTTTTCAGCGTGATCCGCGATCTTACCGCCAAAGGAGTGTCGATCGTCTACATTTCGCACCATCTCGAGGAGGCCCTGCAGATCACCGATCACGCCGTGGTGCTGCGTGACGGCAATATGACCGCATACGCGCCGCGCGCTGATATCGATCTTGAATGGATCGTGCGCAACATGGTCGGCGAGAACTATGATCTGGGCAGTCCGCCGACCGGCCATGGTTTCGGTCCCGTCATGCTCTCGGTCCGTGACCTGACCGTGCCGGATCCGGTCGGCGGCGGCTACAACGTCGTGGACCGGATGTCCCTTGATGTCAGAGCCGGCGAGATCGTCTGCATCTATGGCCTAATGGGAGCCGGCAGGACTGAATTGCTCGAGACCGTCGCCGGCAAGCTGAGCGCGTCGTCCGGCGAGATCGTGCTCGAAGGCAAAGAGATTTCCCACCTTCCCATCGGCGAGCGCATCGCCCGCGGCCTTGCGCTGGTGCCGGAGGATCGCCAGCGCTTTGGTCTCGTCCAAACGATGTCGGTCGGGCAGAACCTGTCGCTTGCCTCGATCATGGAATTCACGCGCGGGATCTTCACCTCCGTCAGGCTCGAGCGGGCATTGATCCAGAAGTCGATCCGGGACGTGACCGTGAAGACCGACGGACCTGACGTGCCGATCGGGTCGTTGTCCGGTGGCAACCAGCAGAAGGTGGTCATTGGCAAGATGCTGGCCACCGATCCCAAGGTCATTCTGCTGGATGAACCAAGCCGCGGCATCGACATCGGCGCCAAGGCCGAGGTGTTCCGGATTCTGGCTCATCACGCGGCGGCTGGGCAGGCCGTCGTCTTCACGACATCGGAAGTCAACGAATGCCTGTCGATCGCCCACCGCATCATCATCATGCGGCGCGGCCGGATCTCGGCCGAGTTCACTTCGGACATCACCAAGGAAAAGATCATGGCCGCCTCGGGCGAGGCCGTGGCGGCCTGAGCGGAACACGGAAACGAAAAATGACGCAAACGAGCGCCAACCGCATGTCTTCCCAGGTCTCGCCTGTCAAGGGAACAAGCAACCCGATCAAGCTTTTGCTGAAGGGCCGCGCTTTCTTCGCGCTGATCGCCATCGTCGTCGTCTTCTCGTTCCTGTCGCCGAACTACCTCACCGTCTCCAATCTGCTGATCATGTCCTCGCACGTGGCCATCTACGGCATACTCGCGATCGGCATGCTGCTGGTCATACTGAGCGGCGGCATCGACCTCTCGGTCGGCTCGATCTTGGCTCTGTGCGGCGTCGTCGCGGGCGCGCTTATGCAGGGCGTGGAGTTGAAACCGCTCGGCGTCATCCTGTTTCCGCCGGTGTGGGCCGTGGTCGTGCTGACCTGCGCGCTCGGCGCCGTGCTCGGCGCGCTCAACGGCATCCTCATCGCCTGGTTCAAAGTGCCCGCTTTCGTCACCACGCTGGGCGTCATGTACATGGCGCGCGGCATCGCGCTCTTGATGACCAACGGCCTCACCTACAACAATCTCGCCGGTCGGCCGGAGCTTGGCAACACTGGCTTCGACTGGCTGGGCTTCAACCGGCTCTTCGGCGTGCCGATCAGCGTCTTGGTGCTCGCCGCCCTCGCCGTGCTGACCGGGCTGATGCTCAGCCGCTCCTCCTTCGGCCGCTGGCTCTACGCCGCGGGCGGCAACGAGAACGCAGCCGACCTGTCGGGCGTGCCGGTCAAGCGGGTCAAGATCACGGTGTACACCCTTTCCGGTATCCTGTCGGCCATTGCCGGCCTGGTGCTCTCTTCGCAGTTGACGTCGGCAGGACCAACGGCCGGGACCACCTACGAGCTGACTGCGATCGCGGCCGTGGTCATTGGTGGCGCCGCGTTGACCGGCGGCCGCGGCACCGTGCGCGGCACCATGCTGGGCGCCTTCGTCATCGGCTTTCTTTCGGACGGCCTCGTCATCATCGGCGTGTCCTCCTACTGGCAGACCGTCTTCACCGGCGCCGTCATCGTGCTCGCCGTGCTCATGAACACCATCCAATACGGGGCCCGCGGCATCCGACGGTGACGCCGTGCCTCGCCAAAAGCTTCTCCGGACGCAAGGAGATCGACCGGAAAGAAGGCCGAGAAAATCGGCAAATCGCAATCCATAACAAGGGAGTGAGATAAATGATCGATAAAGCCAGAAGGATACTGTTGGTCGCCGCCGCGACGCTGCCATTGATGGCAGGCCATGCCTGGGCGGCGGGCTTGATCAGCATCATCGTGACGGACCCGGCCAACCCTTATTGGCTCACCGAAGGCCAGGTCGCCAAGGCCACGGCCGAGAGCCTCGGCTACACCGCCAATGTCAGCGCCCACAAGGGCGACACCAACACCGAGAGCACAATGATCGACACCGCCATCACCAACAAGTCGGTGGCGATCATCCTCGACCCGGCCAATGCCGACGGTTCGATCGGCGCGGTCAAGAAGGCGATCGCCGCCAACATCCCGGTCTTCCTGGTCAACGCCGAGATCAACCAGGACGGTCTCGCCAAGGCGCAGCTCGTCTCCAACAACGCCCAGGGCGCCGCGATCGGTGCGCAGCAATGGGTCGAGGCGATCGGCGACAAGGGCAACTATGTCGAGCTGTTCGGTAATCCGGCAGACAACAACGCGGCTACTCGCTCGAACGGCTACGAGACCGTGCTTACCCAATATCCGGATCTCAAGAAGGTCGGCAAGGAAGTGGCCAACTGGGACCGCACCCAGGGCTATCAGAAAATGCAGTCGCTGCTGCAGGCCCACCCCGACATCGTGGGCGTCATTTCCGGCAACGATGAGATGGCCCTCGGCGCCATCGCGGCGCTGAAGGAAGCCGGCAAGCTCTCCCAGGTCAAGGTCGGCGGCTTCGACGGTTCGCCGGACGCGGTCGCCGCCGTCAAGGCGGGCGAGATGCAGTACACGGTGCTGCAGCCGGTAGCAGTCTTCTCGGCCGAGGCGGTCAAGCAGGCCGACAAGTTCATCAAGACCGGCTCGACAGGTGCTGCCTCCGAGAAGCAGCTCTTCGATTGCGCGCTGATCACCAAGGACAATGTCGACAAGTACACGGGGCCGTTCACGCTCTCCCAGTGAACCGCCGGACTGGGGCGCGCGGGTTGCGCGCCCCTTTTCCTGCCGCGCAAAGGCATTGGATGCGCAAAACACTGCCCGCCCCTAAGGTGCCTGCTTGCTATCGGCGCCAGATATGCGAATGGCATCGGCAGGAGAGGCTTGGATGACAGATCGCGAGATTCGGCCCGAGCAGGCGCTGAGGACCCTTGCCGGGGATCAGGTGCCCGCCGACAGCCGCCACGCGCGCCAGCTGGCGCGCCGCCGGATGATTGCCGAGGCCGTCATGGCCGAGGGCACGATGCGCATCGAGGACCTCACCGAGCGTTTCGGCATCAGCCTGATGACCGCGCATCGCGACCTCGACGAACTGGTCGACAAGGGATTGCTGCGCAAGACGCGCGGCATCGTCTCAGCCGCCCCGACCAGCCTCATCGAATCGAGCGACATCTACCGCTCCTCGCGCCAGGGAGCCGAGAAGCGCGCGATCGCCCAGGCGGCGGCGGCCTTTCTGGAGCCCGGCCAAGCCGTCTTCTTCGACGATTCCACCACTGTCTTGCAGCTCGTGCCGCACCTTGCCGCGCGCGTGCCGCTGACGGCGATCACCAATTCCATCACCCTGATGAACGAACTCAAGGAGGAGCGCGACCTGACGCTGCTCGGGCTTGGAGGGCAGTTCTACAACTGGTGCAATGCCTTCATGGGGCCGGTCACGGTCACTGAGATCCGGCGGCTGAGGGCCGATCGCCTCTTCATGTCGATGTCGGCCATCACCGACGGCATGGTGTTCCACCAGTCGCCGGAAATGGTCGAGACCAAGCGCGCCATGTTCGACAGCGCCGCCATGCGCATCCTGCTTGCCGATCACACCAAGTTCGAGCGCCGGGCGCTGCACGCCATGTGCGCGCTGAACGAGTTCGACGTCATCGTTGTCGACGATGGAACGCCGCCCCGCCAAGTCGAGGAGATGAAGGCAGGCGGCATGACTGTCGTCGTCGCCGCCGTGCGACAAGAAAATGTTATAGCCGGCTGATTATAACACCGGTTGATGTGAACTTAACATGATGCTATGCGAAAACCTCAGGAGATGCACGCGATGTGCATGGCGAGGAACGCATGCCCTGTCTGCTGGGGATCGATAGCGGCCTGACCGTCACCAAGGCGGTGGTTTTCGACGAGGCGGGCACACCACTGGCCGTGGCCCGCCGCCGGCTGCCGCAGATAATCTCCGGGCCGCGTCATGTCGAGCGCGACATGAACGAGTTGTGGCGCACCGCCGCCGAGGCGATCGCCGAAGCGGTTTCGGGCTGCGGCAGACCGCCCACGGACATCGCCGCCGTCGCTGCCACTGCCCATGGCGATGGACTCTATATTCTCGACCGCGAGCGGCAACCGCTCGGACACGGCGTCCTGTCGCTCGACAGCCGGGCCGGAGAAATTGCCGACCGCTGGCAAACCGACGGGACGGCCGGCAAGGCGCTGTCGCGGACCGGCCAGACCCCGCACGCCTCGGCGCCGTCTTCACTGCTGGCCTGGATGCGCGAGCGGGAGCCGCAGCGATTTGCCCGCATCGGCCACGTGCTCGCCTGCAAGGACTGGCTGCGCTTCTGCCTAACGGGCAGCTTGGGTACCGATCTTACCGAAGCAAGCACCTCCTTCACAGCGGTGGACAGCCAAGCTTACGCGCCGGACATCCTCTCGATCTTCGGCCTCGAGGCGCTCGCCGATGCGCTGCCGCCGGTCGCGCGGCCGGACGAGCATATCGGCGCCATCACCGCGCAAGCGGCCCGGCTTACCGGACTTGTCGCCGGCACCCCGGTCGTGGCCGGCTTGCACGACGTGACCGCATCGGCGCTGGGCATCGGCGGCTATGGCGAAGCTGTGGTCGCCATCGTTGCCGGCACTTATTCGATCAATGAGACGGTTGCCACCGCGCCGCGCATCGACGCCCGCTGGTTCTGCCGCAACGGCTTGAGGCGCGGCGAATGGAACAACATGTCGATCTCGCCGGCATCGGCAGCGAACTACGACTGGTTCCTCGACACGCTGTGCGGTTCCGAGCGGGCGGCGGCGGAAACCGACGGACGCTCGATCCACGCCATCGTCGGCCCTGAAATCGAAGCGGCATTGGCGCGGCCCTCGACGCTGCTCTTCCATCCCTATCTGTTCGGCTCGCCGCATGGCCAGGCCGCCAGCGCCGGCTTCCTTGGGCTGCGCGGCTGGCATGACCGCGGCGACATGCTGCGCGCGGTCATCGAAGGCATAGCGTTCAACCATCGGGTCCACGTCGATGCGCTGCGCGAAGGTTTTGCGACGCGCGAGGCCCGGCTGACCGGCGGCATTTCCCGCAACCCGACCTTTGTGCAGATCTTCGCCGACGTGCTCGCCATGCCGCTCACGGTGACCGAGACGGAGGAAGCCGCCGCATGGGGCGCCGCGCTCTGCGCCGGCGCTGGCGTCGGCCTGTTCGCCTCGCCGCGGCATGATCCGCGCGACCTCGCAGCACTTGGCCGCACCTATCGGCCCGACCCCGAGCGCAGCGCCGCCATGGACAAGCGCTACCGGCTGCACTGCGACATCGCCGACCACCTCGCCGAGGCTTGGCCATCAATCGAAGCGCTGGCGGAAGGGGGAGAGCGATGAACGCGGACGATCGCCGGCAGGATATTGCCGACTATGTCATTCAGCATGGCGAGGCGCGCATCGATGAGCTCGTGGCGGCGTTCGGCGTCTCGCGCATGACCATCCATCGCCACGTCGATGAGCTGGCGCGCCAGGGAGTGCTGCGCAAGCTGCACGGCGCGGTCACCGCGCAGCCGTCCGGGGTCTATGAAAGCCTCTTCCGTTTCCGCGAGACGCATGCGGCGGCCGCCAAGCGGGCGCTTGCCCAAGCGGCTCTGGCCGAGATCGAGCCCGGGCAGGTGGTGCTGCTCGACGATTCGACCAGCGCCAACGCGCTCGGTCCGCTCCTGCCCCAGATCGCGCCACTGACCGTCGTCACCAACAGCCTGTCGCTGGCGGAGCAACTGGTGGGCAAGGACGAGTTGAAGTTGATCCTGCTCGGCGGCGAATACCATCCGACCTACAATGCCTTCATCGGTCACATCTGCGAGAATGCCCTGCACAGGATCAGGGTCAATCTGCTCATCTGCTCGGCCTCGGCGATCGACAAAACCGCGACGCTGATCCAGGACCCGCAGGTGGTGCGCGTGAAGCAGGCCATGGCGGCAGCGGCCTCGCGCAGCGTGCTGCTCATCGATTCCTCCAAGTTCGGCAAGGTCGCGCTGCACCTGTTTGCGGATCTCACCGACTTCGATCTGGTGCTCAGTGACGATGGCCTTCCCGACGACATTGCCCGCAGCCTGAAGGCGGCCGGGGTCAATCTCAAGATCGTGCCGGTGCAATGACCGGGACGATCCTCGATGTCGATGTCCTCATCATCGGCGCCGGCATCAACGGCGCCGGCCTGTTTCGCGACTTGTGCGAACAGGGCTTGCGAGTCGCGGTCGTCGACAAGGCGGATTTCGGTTCCGGCACAAGCGCCGCGCCGTCGCGGCTGATCCATGGCGGCATCAAATATCTCGAAACGGGTGAGCTAGGCCTCGTCGCGCAATCGACACTGGAGCGCAACCTGCTGCTGCGCAATGCTCCGCATGCCGTGCGGCCGCTGCCGACCGTCATCCCGATCTTTTCCTGGCTGACGGGCATCGGAGCCGCGCTGCGCACCCTTTTCGGCAGCACGACCGCTCCGCGCGGCCGCGGCGCTCTGCTGATCAAGATCGGCCTTGCCATGTATGACTTCTACGGCGCCCGCCGCCGCGTCATGCCCCGGCACAGCATGTGGTCGAAAGCGCGGGCGCTGAGCGAGATACCGCCCTTGACACCAGGCATCGTGGCCGTCGGCACCTACTATGATGCCACCGTCCGTCACCCCGAGCGGCTGGTGCTTGAACTTCTTCAGGATGGCGTCAGGGCGAGCCCTGAATCGGAGGCGCTCAATTATGCGCAATTGCTGGGCAGCGACGGCAGCGTCGTGCGCTTCGCCCTGCCGGACGGCGGCGAACTAGGCTTCCGGCCGCGCATCGTCGTCAACGCGGCGGGGCCGTGGATCGACCAAGTCAACACCGCACTCGGCGCGCCGTCACAGCTGATCGGCGGCACCAAGGGCTCGCATATCGTGCTCGACCATCCCGACCTGCTGCGGGCGCTGAACGGCCGCATGATCTATTTCGAAGCCAATGACGGCCGCATATGCCTGGTGTTCGACTATCTCGGCCGGGTGCTGGTCGGCTCGACCGACATCCACGCCGCCGACCCCGAAACCGTGCGCTGCGAGGATGACGAGATCGACTATTTCCTGGCGAGCCTGCGCGAACTCCTGCCTGGTCTTTCCTTCGGGCGCGAGCAGATCGTCTATGCCTATTCCGGCATCCGCCCGCTGCCGGCATCGGACGGAAGGGCGCCGGGCTTGATCAGCCGCGACCACTCGGCACCCGTCATGGAGATCGAGGGCAACCGGAACTGGCCGATCGTCTCGTTGGTGGGGGGCAAATGGACGACCTTCCGAGGCTTCGCCGAAGAGGTGGCGGACATGCTTTTGTGCAGGCTCGGCCAGCCCAGGCGGGTGAGCACGCAAAGCCTCGCCATCGGCGGCGGCCGCGATTTTCCGGCCGATGCGGCCGCGCGTGCCCGCTGGATCTCCGGGGTCACGGCTGAAACAGGAGCATCGCCGGCCCGCGCCGAAGCATTGCTCGACCGCTATGGGACGACCGCCCGTCTCATCCTGGCGCACGAAGCCGAACGACAGGCCAAGCCGCTTGCCGGCCCGTTCGAATATACGCTGGCAGAAATTGATTGGCTGGCGCGCAACGAACGCGTCGTCCACCTGACGGACATCGTCATGCGGCGCACTGCCCTGGCGATCACAGGCCGGCTCAGCCGCAGCAACCTTGAACAAATTGCCGACGCCGCAGCGGCCGCGCTGACGTGGGATGCCGGCCGGCGCGAGAAGGAGCTGGAAGCGACTTCAAAGGAGCTTACGGAGCGGCACCGGTTTTGCTTTGAATAGCCGCGGCCCAATTGGGCAGAAAGATCGAATTTCAGTCGCTTACCGAACAGATCGATACTGTGACGGCCGGTGGTCGGCTGGTGTTCCACATGATGGCGGCGCTCGCC
Source organism: Mesorhizobium sp. WSM4976 (assembly GCF_029625685.1). NCBI lineage: Bacteria > Pseudomonadati > Pseudomonadota > Alphaproteobacteria > Hyphomicrobiales > Phyllobacteriaceae > Mesorhizobium > Mesorhizobium sp. WSM4976. The sequence goes on along the minus strand of NZ_JARTVT010000013.1, from coordinate 132,264 downwards.
GAATTTGAGCGCCATCTGATCAGGGAGCGCACGGTCCCCGGCATGGAGGTTGCCAGGCAGAATGGCAGCCGTATCGGACGCCCGAAAATCTTGTCCGACATGCAGAGACGTGAAATCGTTCGGGCAATCGTGGTCGACGGAAAGAAATTGGCCAAGTAGCCGACTACTATAACGTGCACTGTTGCACCGTTCGACGGATCGTCGCGAGCGCCGCCGCGTCCGTACAGGCGAATGGGTGAAACTCGATGTCGGCTCGACGACGTCGATGGTCATCCGCTGTGCCGGCGAGGGGCGGATTCCCGCGGTTCACCGGAATGCGCTGATCGAAAGAACCATACAGCCATGCAGCACGACAGCCCGTCTCACTTCAGCGCCCGCTGACCGTGGTCGGCAAGACTCTGATCTCCATTGTGATGCCGACCGGCCCCCGGCCGGCACTTAGGAGAGTCGTTCAGCCGCACGTATATCGATCTTCCTGGCATGTTTCGGGCGTCGCCAACCTGCCAACAGTTGCCTAGGCGTCGGCCGAACGGCGCACGCCGATAGCCGGCGAAAGCTGTCGGCTAAAACTATTTTTGATTTCAGCGACTTAGATCGAACTGTATCGCAATTTCGGCGATGTTCGGATGGGTTTGAATCATTCCCACTCGATGGTTCCTGGCGGCTTCGACGTAACGTCGTATACGACGCGGTTGATGCCCTTCACCTCATTAATGATGCGGGTGGCGGCGGCGCCGAGGAAGTTCATGTCGTAGTGATAGAAGTCGGCCGTCATGCCGTCGACGGAGGTGACGGCGCGCAGCGCGCAGACGAATTCATAGGTGCGGCCGTCGCCCATGACGCCGACCGTCTGGACCGGCAGCAGCACCGCGAAGGCCTGCCAGATGGCGTCGTAGAGGCCGGCCTTGCGGATTTCGTCGAGATAGATGGCGTCAGCCTCGCGCAGGATCTCCAGCTTCTCGCGGGTGATGCCGCCAGGGCAGCGTATGGCGAGGCCGGGACCGGGGAACGGATGGCGGCCGATGAAGCTTTCGGGCAGGCCGAGCTCCTTGCCCAGCGCCCTCACCTCGTCCTTGAAGAGTTCGCGCAGCGGCTCGACCAGCTTCATGTTCATGCGCTCGGGCAGGCCGCCGACATTGTGGTGCGACTTGATCGTCACCGACGGTCCGCCGGAGAAGGAGACGCTCTCGATAACGTCGGGATAGAGTGTGCCCTGGGCCAGGAAATCGGCGCCGCCGAGCTTCTTGGCCTCTTCCTCGAACACCTCGATGAACAGCCGGCCGATGGTCTTGCGCTTCTTTTCCGGATCGGCCTCGCCCTCCAGCGCCGAGATGAAGCGGTCGGAGGCGTCGACCAGGATCAGCGGCAGGTTGTAGTGCTGGCGGAACATCTCCACCACGCTTTGCGCCTCGTCCTTGCGCATCAGGCCGTGGTCGACCAGGATGCAGGTCAGCTGGTCGCCGACCGCTTCGTGGATTAGAAGCGCGGCGACCGACGAGTCGACGCCGCCCGAGAGCGCGCAGATCACCTTGCCCTTGCCGACCTGTTTGCGGATCGTTTCGACCGCGTGCTCGCGATAGGCGCGCATCGTCCAGTCGCCCTCGATGCCGGCGATGTTGTGGACGAAGTTCCTGAGTAGCCTGGCGCCGTCCGGCGTATGCACCACTTCGGGATGGAACATGATGCCATACATCTTGCGCTCAATATCGCCGAAGATGGCGAAGGGCGAGCTTTCGGACTTGCCGAGCACCTCGAAACCCGGCGGAAGTTCGATCACGCGGTCGCCATGGCTCATCCACACCTGGTGGCGCTGGCCGGGCGCCCACAGGCCTTCGAACAGCGGGCTTTCCTTCTCGATCTCGACGAAGGCGCGCCCGAACTCGCGATGATTGGAACTCTCGGCGACGCCGCCCATCTGCACGCAAAGCGCCATCTGGCCGTAGCAGATGCCGAGCACCGGCACGCCGGCGTCGAAGACGACCTGCGGCGCGCGCGGGCTGCCGATATCTGTGGTCGAGGCCGGACCGCCGGACAGGATCACCGCCTTCGGATTGATGCGCCTGAACGCCGCTTCGGCCGATTGGAACGGCACGATCTCGGAAAAGACGCCGGCCTCGCGGATGCGGCGTGCGATGAGCTGCGTGAACTGGCTGCCGAAATCGATGATCAGGACAGTGTTGGGCAGAACGGTGTCGGGATGATTGGCTGTCGTCATGGCGAGCCTTTAGAGAAAGAAACGAGTCGGCGCAATGGGTTGCGCGCTGCGGCTTTCCGTCCTTTTGGGCCTATACCAGCCGGATCGCGCCGGATTCGATCGCCTGTTCCAGCAAGCCGACGGCCGCGGCCAGCCTCTCATCGATCACGTGCAGATATTCCGTCCAATCGTTGACGTGCCTGAGGTCGGCGGCGCCGTCGGAAATGCCTCGAAGGCCGATCAGCGGCACGCCGAACAGCTGGCACGCGCGCAGGCAGGCGAAGGTCTCCATGTCGACCATGTCGGCATCGACGGCGTCATAGGCGGCACCGGAGATGATCGCGCCGCCAGTCGAGAGCGCGGCGCTCTTGATGCCAGGAATGACGAAAGGCAGCGGCACCGTCACCGGGAGGTCGAGGAAAGGCGTCGCCCCTTTCTCGAAACCGAGCGGCGAAGCGTCCATGTCGCGATAGCTTACCGACACGGCCTGGTAGATTTCGGCCTGCTCCAGCTTGCGGCTGCCGGCCGAGCCCAGCGAGACGATCAGGTCCGGCAGCGCTCCCTCGGCCTTCAACGCCGCGAGTTCGGCACTTAGCCGCACAGCAGCCTCGACCGGGCCAACGCCGGTCATCAGCGGCGTGAACAGGTTCTTGAGATGCGGACCGTATTCAGCTTCGGCCGCCATGACGAAGAGAACGGACTTGTCCGACAGACGTGACACGTTAACGGTCATGGCGGCTCTACATGTTTGTTACCACTACGAAAAGGAAGCGGCAACGTGTGCCCTCGCCGCCTGCCGGCCCTTCGCTATGGCTCTGGGCGTTCGTCGCTCGAAAAGTCCATTTGGGGGCTTTTCGTCCGCTGCGCGGACCGCTCCTCACCCCTCGATACCGTCGCGACCGACCACCGTCATCATCGTGCCGGTCATGGTGGCGATCAGCTTGGCCTCGCCGTCGGCAGCGAAGGCGTAGGCCTGCCCGTCGGCGACGATGATGGTGCGTCCGGGCTTTGTCACGGAACCGCGGAACAGGAAGCGCTCCCCCCTGCCCGGCGCGAGCAGGTTGACCTTGAACTCGATAGTCAGCACGCCGGAATTCTCCGGCATAAGCGAGAATGCGGCATAGCCGCAGGCGGAGTCCAGTGCTGTGGATATGACGCCGGCATGCAGGAAACCATGCTGCTGGGTGAGCGAGGCGGAATACGGCATCTCGATTTCGATGATACCGGGCGTCACCAGGGTCAGCTCGGCGCCGATGGTGGCCATGGCTTTCTGCCGAGCGAAGGACGTCCTGACGCGTTCCTCGAAGTCGGGAGCGGGTACGATCTTGGCTGCTGCCATGGCGCTTCGCCTCATATTTGCTGGCGAAGCTTATTGCAGAGGCGGAAGGCTCGCGCAATGTCAATTGCTGCACTGCAGCAAAGCAATCAATTCAACCAGAGGAGCGACGCGTTGAGCAAAGTGGCGAAAGCCACCCATGCCGCATAGGGTACGAACAGCCAGGCGGAAAGCCTGTCGCGGTCCCGAACGCGGGCGATGAAGAGCAAAATGGTGGCGAGCAGCAACAGGATGACGACCACCGCAAGCCCCATCATCCTGGCACCGAAGAATGTCGGCGACCAAAGAAAATTCAGCACCAGCTGCGCTGCCCAGGCCCTCATGGCGCCACCGCCCGGTTGCAGCCGCCAAGTCCGCCAGCCAGCAATGGCAATCAGGATGTAGAGCAGCGACCAGACGGGGCCGAACACCCAGTTCGGCGGATTGAACGTCGGCTTGACCAGCGCTGCGTACCAGGCACCAGGAAGCGTCGCGTAGCCGATCAGCAGGCCGCCGCCAAGGACGATCAGCAAGAAGACAAGAAGCGACCGATATTTCTGCAAGCACGCCCCCGGATAGACCGGGATAGAATTGGGGCGGCGCAATCTTGCGTCAAGGTCAAGCAGCCCTGCGCAAGGCGTGGAAAAAAAACCCGTCAGTGCCACTCAGCGCCGGCGACAGCGAGATACCACCGTTGTCGGCAATGCGCGCGGCTCCTCCATGGCCGGGGAAGCGGCTGTCCCAGAGCTGGCGATGATCGACGGGCGCAAAGCGTTCATGGCGTTCGCGGAACGCCGCGACCTGCTCGCCGTTCTCGGCGTCGAACACCGAGCAGGTGACGTAGACCAGCAAGCCTCCCGGCTTGACGAAGGTCTGGGCTGTGTCGAGGATCGCCTGCTGCTCTGCCTTGCGGGCATCGAGCTGCCGCTCGGTCAATCGCCATTTGGCGTCCGGGCGGCGACGCCAGGTGCCGCTGCCGGTGCAGGGCGCGTCGATGAGGACGAGGTCCATATGACCTGAAAGGGGCGCAAGCTCCGCCGGCTTGCTGACGACCTGGACGTTGCGGTTGTGCGAGCGGCGGATGCGCTCGAAAATCGGCGCCAGCCGCACCTTCTCCGCGTCATGGGCAAAGAGCTGGCCGCGATTGTCCATCTCGGCCGACAGCGCCAGCGTCTTGCCGCCGGCCCCGGCGCAATAGTCGAGCACCTGCATGCCGGGCTCGGCGCCCGCAAGTGCGGCGGCAAGCTGCGAGCCCTCGTCCTGCACTTCGAACCAGCCTTTCTGGAAGGCGGGCTCGGCCTGGACGTTCGGGTGCCTGCCGTCGCCATCGATGGGCGGGATGCGGATGCCGTTCGGCGCGATCGCCGCGGGCGCCGCGCCGGTGCCCCGCAGCTCGGCCAGCACCTTGGCGCGATCGGCCTGGAGCGTATTGACCCTGAGATCCAGCGGAGGGCGCTGCGCCAGGGCGGCGCCTTCCTCGACCCATGCGTCGCCATAGGCTTGTTCGAGCAGCGGCGCGCACCAGTCCGGGACATCCGCCCGCACGACCTCCGGCGCATCGGCAAGCCTGCGCTCGGCCGCGACCTTCAACTCGGCGGCGCTGAGCAGCGGCGGTGCGAACTTGTCGCCCTCCAGCACATCGTTGAGCGATTGCGCCGTCTGCCCCCATTCCAAGAGAAGCGCGCCGAAGCCGATGGCGCGCGGCGTGTCCTCGTCGAACAGCCAGCCGGCAGAGCGTTTGCGACGCAGCGCGTCATAGACGATGTTGCCGATCGCCGCGCGATCGCCGCCGCCGGCGAAGCGATGCGACAGGCCCCAGTCGCGCAGAGCGTCGGCCACCGGCCGGTGGCGCCGGCCGATATCTTCAAGAACCTCTATGGCCGCCGCCAGCCTTCCGCCCAATCGCATCCCGGTTTCCGTAGCTCCTGCAAATCGGTTCCAGCCGCTCTTAAAGCCTTTCAGGCCAGGATTGAAACAATTCTATTCGGCTTGCTGGTGAAACGGGGTTTCAGCGCCACGCAGTTTCCCCAAACAGTTTTTCGATCGCAAGCGGCGCCGCAGGAAAAATAAGAACAATCAACCGGAATATCAAATATCTCTAATGTATTTATCCGACATACACAAGCAAGCCTGCCGGCTTAACCAGTCGGCTTTCCAAGTTTTACCGGCAGGAATACTCTTTCGCCAGCGATTCGCGGCGTGACAAGCGCGGTTCAAGCGGATCCTACGAGGAGAGGGCAATGAAGACTTATCTGGCAGAAGTTCTCGGCACGTTTTTGTTGGTGTTCATCGGCACGGCCTCCGTGGTCACGGGCGGTTTCGGCGGCGCGCTGCCGCTCGGACAGGAAGGCATCGGCCTGGCGTTCGGCGTCGGCCTGATCGCCGCGGCCTATGCGATCGGCCCGATCTCGGGGGCGCATCTCAATCCGGCGGTGACGCTCGGCGTGTTCCTGGCGGGGCGGATGCCGGCCAAGGACGTCGTTCCCTACTGGATCGCGCAGATCATCGGCGCCATAATCGCCTCGCTAGCGCTGTGGATCATCGTTTCCGGTCAGGCCGGCGGCCACTCGGGCGGCTTCGGCGCCAATGGCTGGGACGAGGCGAAATGGGGCATGAGCTCGGCCTTCCTGTGGGAGCTGATCGGCACCTTCACCTTCGTCACAGTGATCCTCGGCGTCACCAACGCCAAGCACACCACCGCCTTCGCCGGGCTGGTCATCGGCCTGACGCTGGCAGGCATCCATTTCGCCATGATCCCGGTGACCGGCACCTCGGTCAATCCGGCGCGCTCGATCGGGCCGGCGCTGTTTTCGGGGGGTGCCGCGCTCAGCCAGCTCTGGCTGTTCATCATCGCGCCGCTGATCGGCGGAGCGATCGCCGGCGTCGTCGCCAAGGCCGGCATCTTCGAAAAAGACTGATCCGTCTTTTTCGTTTAAAGCAATTCCGGACGGAAAGCCGCAGAACACTTTTCCTGGAATTGCTTCGGTCGAACAAAACCAAAAGGCGCGGGCATGACCCGCGCCTTTTTCATGGGAGGTACGATCTTACTTCGCGATGTCGAAGCGGTCGGCGTTCATCACCTTCGTCCAGGCGTTGACGAAGTCCTTGACGAATTTCGCCTTGGCGTCGCTTGAACCATAAACCTCGGAGAGCGCGCGCAGCTGCGCATGCGAGCCGAAGATCAGGTCGGCGCGGGTGCCGGTCCATTTCACCTCTCTGGTCTTGCGGTCCCGCGCTTCGTAAACCTCATCCGAACCGGGCTGTGAGCCCGCCGCCGGCTCCCAAACAGTGGCCATCGATAGCAGGTTGACGAAGAAGTCGTTGGTGAGCTGACCCGGCCTGTCGGTGAAGACGCCGTGCTTCGATCCGCCGGCATTGGCGCCGAGCACGCGCAGGCCGCCGACGAGCACCGTCATCTCCGGCGCCGTCAGCGTCAGCAACTGGGCGCGGTCGACCAGCATCGCCTCAACCGACATCGGCAGTCTGCCCCGTGCATAGTTGCGGAAGCCGTCGACGGTCGGCTCGAGCGGGGCGAAGGAGTGGACATCCGTCTGCTCCTGCGAAGAATCCATGCGGCCGGGCGTGAAGGGCACCTTCACCTCGTTGCCGCCATCCTTCGCCGCCTTCTCGACCGCGGCGGCGCCGCCAAGCACGATGAGGTCGGCAAGCGAGACCTTCTTCTCGCCGGTCTGGGCTGCGTTGAACTCCTTTTGGATGGCTTCCAGCTTGCCGAGCACCTTGGCGAGCTGAACCGGCTCGTTGACTTCCCAGTCCTTCTGCGGCGCCAGACGAATGCGGGCGCCATTGGCGCCGCCGCGCTTGTCGGAGCCGCGGAAGGTCGAGGCCGAGGCCCAAGCGGTCGAGACCAGCTCGGAAACCGAGACGCCGGAGGCCAGGATCTTTGCCTTTAGCGATGCGATGTCGGCTTCACTCACCAGTTCGTGGTCGATGGCCGGGATCGGATCCTGCCAGATCAGCTCTTCCTTCGGCACGAGCGGGCCGAGATAGCGCACGACTGGACCCATGTCGCGGTGGGTGAGCTTGAACCAGGCGCGGGCGAAGGCATCGGCGAACTGTTCCGGATGCTCATGGAAGCGGCGCGAGATCTTCTCATAGGCCGGATCGAAACGCAGCGCGAGGTCAGTGGTTAGCATGGCCGGCGCGTGGCGCTTCGAGGGATTGTGCGCGTCCGGGACCGTGCCCGCGCCGGCGCCGCCCCTCGGCGTCCACTGGTGGGCGCCGGCCGGGCTCTTCGTCAGCTCCCATTCATAGTTGAAGAGGTTGTCGAAGAAATTGTTGCTCCATTTGGTCGGCGTCGTCGTCCAGGTGACCTCGAGACCCGAGGTGATCGCGTCGCCGGCGATGCCGGAGGCATATTTGCTCGACCAGCCGAGGCCCTGCGCCTCGATGCCGGCGCCTTCCGGTTCCGCGCCTACCAGCGAGGCGTCACCCGCGCCATGGGTCTTGCCGAAAGTGTGGCCGCCGGCGATCAGCGCGACGGTCTCCTCATCGTTCATCGCCATGCGGCCGAAGGTCTCGCGAATGTCGCGCGCAGCAGCGACCGGGTCCGGCTTGCCGTTCGGGCCTTCCGGGTTGACGTAGATGAGGCCCATCTGCACGGCGCCGAGATGGCCGCGAAGCTCACGATCGCCCGAATAGCGCTCGTCGCCGAGCCACTTTGCTTCGGAGCCCCAGTCCACGTCCTGCTCCGGCTCCCACACATCAGCGCGGCCGCCAGCGAAGCCGAAGGTCTTGAAGCCCATCGATTCCAGCGCGACGTTGCCGGTGAGGATCAGAAGGTCGGCCCAGGAGATCTTGCGGCCGTATTTCTGCTTGACCGGCCATAGCAGCCGGCGCGCCTTGTCGAGATTGGCGTTGTCCGGCCAGCTGTTCAGCGGCGCGAAGCGCTGCTGACCGGAACCGGCGCCGCCGCGGCCGTCGCCGACGCGATAGGTGCCGGCGCTGTGCCAGGCCATGCGGATGAAGAGCGGCCCATAATGGCCGAAGTCGGCCGGCCACCAGTCCTGCGAATCCGTCATGACCTTGTTCAGGTCTGCGATCACCGCGTCGAGGTCGAGGGTCGCGAACTCCTTGGCGTAGTCGAAGTCTTCACCCATCGGGTCCGACAGGTTCGACTGCTGGTGGAGAACGGAAAGGTCGAGCTGGTTCGGCCACCAGTCGCGGTTGGTCCGTGCGGATCCATGCGCCACCGGGCATTTGCCAGCGCTGTTGTCGTCGGTTTTCGCATCCATCTTGGGTCTCCCGATTCTGCCGAGGTTTTGCCGTGGTTGAATTTTGCCGAGGTTGATTTCCCGGGATTTCCGGGGGCAGCCGCTGGCCGCACCAACCTGGAATGATTCCAGACTAGGCCGACCGGCCGATAAAGACAAATTGCCTTTCCTGTTTCATTTGATAGGATTTTCTTATGATTGGCCTCACCGTCCGGCAGATGCAATATTTCGACGCGCTGGCGCAGACGCTGCATTTCGGCCGCGCGGCGAAACTTGCCGGCGTCAGCCAGCCGGCGCTTTCCGCACAGATCGCCGAGATGGAAGAGCGGCTCAACTGCCTGTTGTTCGAGCGCGGCGGCAAGACGGTGCGCATGACCGACGAAGCGCTTGCCCTGCGGCCGCGTATCGAACGCATTCTGGCCGACATACGTGACGTCGAGACGACTGCCCGGCGCGGTCGTCCGACCATGGAAGGGCGCTTCCGGCTGGGCATCATCCCGACGGTAGCACCCTATCTCCTGCCGCACGTGCTGCCGGAGTTGAAGAAGCACTACCCTTCCCTCCAGCTCGAATTGCGCGAGGCGGTAACCGCGTCCCTGATCGAGGACGCGACGTCAGGCCGGCTCGACGCCTTCATCGCGGCCTTGCCGCTCGATCAGCCGACGATCGTCACCGAAGGCCTTTTTCCCGACCGCTTCTTCCTCGCCGTTCCCGCCGGCGATCCAGCCTTCGCCTCGCCGCCGGTGCCGCCCGAAAGCCCGGCGCTGGAGCGCCTGATGCTGCTCGAGGAAGGCCACTGCCTGCGCGAACAGGCTCTGGCCGTCTGCGGCAATGTGCGACCCGTGGCGATGGCAAGCTATGGCGCGACGAGTCTAACGACGCTCTTGCAGATGGTGGCGCATGGGCTCGGCGTGACGCTAGTGCCGGAAATGGCGGCAAGTGCCGCTGGTGTCATGCCGGATCTGAGGATCGTGCCGTTCCAGGAGCCAATGCCGCAACGCATGATCTGCATGGCTTGGCGGAGGAACAAGGTGCGCCAGGACGAGTGCGTGGAACTTGCGAGGATCATACGAGCGTTGGACCACGCGGTGCTGGCGGCATGAGTCAGGCTGGAACACGCCGCGGAACCCCCATGTGCCCGCGATTCGGGAAACAAGCAGCGTCACGCAATCAGGCCGGCGCACCGATATTGGCGGGACCGACTGCCCAGTGGGTCCGTGATGGTCTTTGCCGTACGTGGCTACCTCTATCTCATCGCGAACAGTTCCTGGTGAAAACGCTCATCCACGGGCAATCCTTGCGCCGCGAAATCCTTGCGCAGCACTTCACCGAAACCTGCCGGACCGCAGAACCAGATGCTGGCCATGCGCCATTCCGGCACTTCGGCACGGATGCGGTCACCGGTCAGGCGCCCATCGCGAGCGTCTACAAAGACATGCAGGCGGATATTCGCGGCCTCGGCGTCCGCCTTCAGCTTGGCAATCGCTTTCTCATCATAGTCCGCTGTCGTATGAAACAGGTCGACCGCCGGCAATAATTGCTCCCGCTTTGCCTGCCGCTCCAGCGCAATATGCTTCATGCCGGCAATAAAGGGTGTGATGCCGATGCCGCCGCCGATCCAGATTTGCCGGGGCTGACCGTTCTCGAAGTCGAAACAGCCATATGGCCCCTCGATCCTCACATGTTGTCCGACGCTCAGGTTCTGGCGCAGCCGGCTGGTGTGATCTCCCAATTCCTTGGTGACAAACGTGATCTTGCGATCTCCGTCGTTCCAGCCGGAGGCGATTGTGTAGGGGTGCGCACCTTCAGAGCTGTCCGATGTCGCGAAGGCGAACTGCCCCGGCTTGTGACCCGGCCACCCCTGCGGCACCTCGATCTCGGTCTCGAGGACTCGCACGCCGGGATAATAATGAAGCGAGATGATCGTGCCCTGCACTTCCCGCCCTGCGCCAACGCGGCGGAGCAGCACGATCGCCGCCCCATAAGTACCCGCCGCCAGGAGCACCGCCAGAACCACGCCGATCGGCGAAGTCCAATAGTTGAACTGGGTCAGCACGACAGCGTGAAAGACCAGCACGAGATAAGCGACGGCGAGAAGGCGATGCGTCTTATAGAAAAGCCGGTAGGGAAAATACCTGACCAACGCCAATGCGATCAGCAGCACAGCAGCATAGAAGGCCCATTCGCCCACCCCTTCCGCCGAACCGCGCAAGCTCATGAAGAACACCTCGACCGGGTTTTCCACCGCAGGACGCTCGAGCAAGTCCCATCCCACCCCCCATTTCGGTGCTTGGCTCCAAAGCCAATGAGCCACGGAGACGACCAGGGCCGTGATGCCGAGCCACTTGTGCAACCGGTACATCTTGTCCAACCCGCCGAACCAGCGTTCCGGCCAGCGCGGCCGCAGCGCCAGGATCATCGCGACGCTCATCACGCCTATGGCTACGACACCGCTGCACTGGACCATCGCATCGCGCAGGGCCATGAAGCCTTCCGGCTGCAGTGCCGAAGGCTCGGCCGCCAGCCACAGGATGCTCAGCAGGGCGAGCAGCCCCCAGAATGCGATCTTGATGTGACGCATGGTCTTCCCTGCAAGGTCAGGCCTTGTGTCCAGCGCAGCGCAGCGCGGGCGTCATTGACATCGATCAAGCGCCGCCAAGATTTGGGCCGCGGCGCTCCGCGATTTGAGGCGAGCAGAACGGAGGCGGCCACCCTGGCGCCAGATCGCACCGCGGGCAGGCGCCTCGGCATGGTCGAGCACCACGAAATGGTGACGATCATGATCGCGCTGGACAGCACACCAACGAGCATCCTGGCGTTCAGCGCGCCTTCGTCAACCGAAAGGCCGCTGGCCTGACCGCGACAGTCATCGCCAGCGCGGCCAGCGGCATCGTATGGGACGTCGCCGACCGGGCATACCAATCATTCAAGCCCCTAGTCTAGGCGCATCGTTCAAAACATGATTGGGGACCGGGCACCGTTTCTGGCGTCGAATGAGTCGATGGCCTTGCGAACCGCCCCGCAGAATCTTTCCAGAAGGTCCAGCTCGTTCCCCAGCCGGCGGCGCAGCGAGAAGGGCACTTCCAGCTGCGCGCCTTTCCCCGTCAATCCGCGATTGACGATGTTCGAATCCTGGATGCCCGGAAAGGGGTGATTGTCCTTTTGCGTCTGGAAGTCGGCCTCATGCAGACACCAGGCTATTTCCGAAACCAACGCGGCGTCCTTGCCGCCCAGATAAACCGTCGAGAGATCGTCGCGATCCTGGCGACCGTGGACGGCGACGACGGTGGACTTCGTCCGCAACAGGTCCAGCGCGGTTGCCTCGTCGAAGTTCCTGGACGTTATGTGCAGCTCCCGGTTGCTTTCCGGCATCAACCCTTCAAAGCAATACATATCGAGATCGCAGCCTGCTATCGTCTCGGTGATCAGGGAGGTGCGGGGCTCTATCTTGCCGCCATGCGGGGCCATGACGATCGCACCGCCGGTTCGCGCTCCGCGCCGGACGACGATGCGATAATCTATGTTCTCGATCTTGACGGCTTTCAGCGCCGCGAAATTGGGAAACTCGTTGTCCATAAATGCCGTTTCACGCCGTCTTCTGCGCCACCAACCCTAACTCCTGCACCATCGCCTCGCGCATCAGGAATTTCTGCGGCTTGCCGGTCACCGTCATCGGCAGTTCGGTGCGGAAGCGGATGTGGCGCGGCACCTTGTAGTGCGCGATCTGGCCGGCGCAGAAGGCCTTGATTTCCTCGACGGTCGCGATTTGGCCGGGCTTCAGCACGATCCAGGCGCAGAGTTCCTCGCCATATTTGTCGTCCGGGATACCGAAGACCTGCACTTCCTTGATTTTCGGATGGCGATAGAGGAACTCCTCGACCTCGCGCGGATAGACATTCTCGCCGCCGCGGATGACCATGTCCTTCACCCGGCCGACGATGTTGCAATAGCCTTCGGCGTCGATGGTGGCGAGGTCGCCGGTGTGCATCCAGCCATCGCTGTCGATCGCCTCGCGGGTTTTTTCGGCGTCGTCCCAATAACCCTTCATCACCGAATAGCCGCGCGTGCAGAGCTCGCCAGGTTCCCCGACCGCGACTGTTGTACCATCGGCGCCGATCGCCTTCACCTCGACATGCGGGTGGACGCGGCCGACCGTGGAGACACGCTTTTCCAGCGGGTCGTTCACGCTGCTTTGGAACGAAACCGGGCTGGTCTCGGTCATGCCATAGGCGATGGTCACCTCAGACATGTGCATGAGCGAAACCACCTTCTTCATCACCTCGATCGGGCATGGCGAGCCGGCCATGATACCGGTGCGCAGGCTGGAGAGGTCGAAGCCAGCAAAATCCGCATGGTCGAGCATGGCGACGAACATGGTCGGCACGCCATAGATGCCCGTGCAGCGCTCCTGCGCGACCGCCTTCAGGGTCGCGCCGGCATCGAAGCCCTCGCCCGGGAAAACCATGGTCGCGCCCTTCGATACGCAGCCCATCGTACCCATCGACATGCCGAAGCAATGGTAGAGCGGCACCGGGATGCAGAGCCGGTCATCGACGGTGAGTTTTATGGCCGAGGTGACGAAATTGCCGTTGTTGACGATGTTAGCGTGGGTCAGCGTCGCGCCCTTCGGCGCCCCGGTCGTTCCGGAGGTGAACTGGATGTTGATGGCATCTGCGGGCTTCAGGCTCTCCGAGATGCGGTCGAGACTGTCGTGCTCGTCGCGGCCGGCCATGGCCAAGACATCTCCGAAGTTGAACATGCCAGGCGAGTTGTCGTCGCCCATGCGAATGACGGTCTTCAGCGCCGGCAGCTTTTTTGCTTTGAGCTTGCCGGGCTCCGCCCTAGCGATCTCCGGGGCGAGCGTTTCGATCATGCCGAGATAGTCGGACGTCTTGAACTGGGCAGCCGTGACCAGCGCCTTGCAGCCGACCTTGTTAATCGCATATTCCAGCTCGGTCAGCCGATAGGCGGGGTTGATGTTGACCAGGATAAGGCCGATGCGCGCGGTGGCGTACTGCGTCACCAGCCATTCCCAGCGGTTCGGCGACCAGATGCCGACGCGGTCGCCCTTTTCCAGGCCGAGAGCCAGGAAACCGGCGGCCAGGGCGTCGACCGCATCCGAGAGCTCGCTCCAGGTGAAGCGCTTGTCCTGACCAACGAAGACGGCGGCGTCGAGCGTGGCGTATTTGCTCACCGTATCGGAGAACAGCTCCGGAATGGTCTTGTCGAGCAAAGGCACCGAGCGATCGCCCGAGACATGCGCCCTGCCGCCGGCCGGAGCAACGAAGGCGTGGCCGGCGCCGCGCGCACGCAGACTGCTGGCGTTCATGAGCTCGTCGAGTTTGATCGCCATCGCCGTTTCCTCCCGGGACGATTGAGCCTATCAGCCCGCAGGGATGGTGGAAACCCGCCGAAGGTAGGGGATCAGGCGACCAGCGCGGCCATCTTCGCGGCAATGTCGCGCAACCGCGCTTCGTCCTCCGCCCCACGAACCTTCTTCGAAGCGACCAGACAGGCCTGCGACTTGAGGATCACCCCGTCGCCTAGCACCTTCAGGTGGTTGGCGCGCAAGGTAGACCCGGTGGTGGTGATGTCGACAATGACGTCCGCCAGGCCGGCTGCCGGGGCGCCTTCGGTGGCGCCGAGGCTTTCGACGATGCGGTAGACTTGGATGCCGTGCTTGAGCGAAAAGAACTGCTGCGTCAGCCGCCAGTATTTGGTGGCGATCCGCAGCCGCCTGCCGTGGCGCTGGCGGAAATCGGCGGCGACATCGTCAAGATCGGCCATATTGTCGACATCGAGCCAGATATCCGGAACCGCGACGACGACATCGGCATGACCGAAGCCGAGGCGGGCGACGATCTCGGCGCGCGCCTCCCAATCGGCCAGGTTCTCGCGCAGCAGATCCTCGCCGGTGATGCCGAGATCAATAGCGCCCTGCCCGATCTCGCCGGCAATTTCTGACGCAGACAGGAAGGCCACTTCGACATTGTCGAGGCCATCGATGCGGGCGCGGTATTTGCGGTCGTCCTCCGGCAAGGTGACGGCCAGGCCGGCCTTGGCCAGCACTTCGAGAGACTGTTCCTTGAGACGGCCCTTCGACGGGATCGCCAGCGTGATCATTGCGCCGCCTCCCGCAAAGCTTCGATCCTGTCGAGCCAGACCGAGAAGCCGACGCCAGGGATCGGCTTCTTGGCGCCAAGCAGTGTGAGCAGCCGGTCGTAGCGGCCCCCGCCGACAAGCGGGCGATCGCCTCCGTGGACAGCGATCTCGAAGACGAGGCCGGTATAATAGTCGAGCGGACGGCCGAAGGCGGCGTCGTAACGGATCTGCGCCGAGGACAGGCCATGCGCCTCGATCGCCTTGGCGCGGGCAGCGAAATTTTCCAGCGCCGGTCCCAGCGACAGGCCGGCATCGGCGGCGAATTTTTCCAGCGCCGCGGTCGCATCGCTGAGCGCGACGTCGATATCGAGGAAACCCTTCAGGGCTGAGAAGGCGTCATCGGAGAGCCGCACGGAGCGCAACTGTGCTTTCTCGATCAGCCTGCGCGCAATGTCGGCCGGCGAGCGCCCGCCGGAAGCCGACAGCCCTGCCTCCTCCATGCCTTCAGCAATGTGCGCGGCGAGGCCTTCCGCATCACCGTCGAGCACCAGCAAGGCGACGGGACCGGACAGCTGGCTGTTGCGCGGCGGGTTGGCGAGATCGGCAAGGGCTGCTTCTAGCATCGGCGCCGAGCCAAAGGCGCGGGCAAGGCGCATGCGCCAGCCGCGCGGCAGGCCAAGCGCCGCCAGCACGGCCTCGAACAAAGTCTGGTCGCCAAGCGTGATGGCGAGGCGCTGTCCAGGCAGCACCAGCGACAGCAGCGCATGCGCGTCGGCCAGCGAGCGGGCATCGGCGGCGGCGATATCACTGTCACCGAGATCCTCGATGCCGGCCTGGAAGAACTCGTTGCCGCCGTCGCGGCGCTGGCGAAACACCTCGCCGAGATAAGAGTAGCGGCGCGGCGTGCCGGCCTGGCTGGCGATATGGTCGAGGCAGACCGGAATGGTGAATTCGGGCCTGAGGCACAGCGTCTTGCCGCTCTCGCTCTCGGTCAGGAAGATGCGCCGACGCAGATCTTCGCCGGCCATGTCGAGGAACGGATCGGCGGGCTGCAGCACGGCGACCTCGACGGCGCGCGTGTCGCGGGTGGCGAAGAGTTTCGCGATGTCGGCGGCGATGGCGGGGCGGGAGGTCATGGATAAGTTGGGCGCGAGGCCCCCCTCTCTGTCCTGCCGGCCATCTCCCCCTCAAGGGGGCAGATCGGCAGTTCGGGCGCCGCGCCTCCTCCTGCAACGGCGAAAATTGGCGAAAGCATGCGCGACATCCAATCTCCCCCCTTGAGGGGGAGATGGCCGGCAGGCCAGAGAGGGGGGCTCAAACGCCACCCTTCGCGCGGTCAGCGGCGTGCGCCGCCAGGATCTTCTTCACCTCGCCAACCAGATCGCCTTCGGCCACCGTCACCTGCGCCGGCCGCGCGGCGCGCCATTCGGCGTTCTCGGTGATTTCCGCCGAAAGGCGCGCGCCCTCGATCAGGTCCTTGATCTGCACCTCGCCCTTGGCGCGCTCGTCGCCGCCCTGGATGATGGCGACCGGGCTGCCGCGGCGGTCGGCATATTTGAGCTGCGCCTTCATGCCGGCGCCGCCGAGATACATTTCGGAGCGGATGCCGGCGGCGCGCAGGTCGGCGACCATCTTCTGGTAGCGGCCGAGGCTTTCGGTGTCCTTGTCCATAACCAGCACCACGACCGGGGCGATGACATCGGAGGTGTCGAGCTTGCCGAGGTTCTTCAGCGCCGTCATCAGCCGAGAGACGCCGATCGAAAAACCGGTCGCCGGCACCAGTTCGCCGCGGAAACGCGAGACCAGCCCGTCATAGCGCCCGCCGCCGCCGACCGAGCCGAAACGCACGATCTGGCCTTCATCATTGGGGATCTCGGCCAGCAACTCCGCCTCGAAGACCGGGCCGGTGTAGTATTCCAGGCCGCGCACGACGGAGCGATCCATCAGGACCCGGTCTTCGCCATAGCCTGCCGCCCTTACCAAAGCCTCGATCGTTGCCAGTTCGCCGACACCTTCTTGATATACGGCGTTGGTGCCGACGCCGGCATCCTGACCGGCCTGTACATTTCTTGCCGTTGCGAGCAAAACCGCTTCGGCCTGCGCATCATTCAATCCGGCGCCCTTCGCGAAGTCGCCCTCGCCTTCCTTGCCGCCGTCCCAGCGTCCGGGACCAAGCAGGAGCCTGACGCCTTCCGGCCCGAGCTTATCGAGCTTGTCGATGGCGCGCAGCACCGTCAGCCGGCGGCCAGCATTGTCGTCGCCGCCGAGGCCGATGGCCTCCAGCACGCCGTCGAGCACCTTGCGGTTGTTGACGCGGATGACATAGTCGCCGCGCTTGATGCCGAGCGCTTCCATGACGTCGGCCATCATCATCGCCATTTCGGCGTCGGCGGCAACGCCCGGCGTGCCAATCGTGTCGGCGTCGAACTGCATGAACTGCCGGAAGCGGCCGGGTCCGGGCTTTTCGTTGCGGAACACCCAGCCGGAGCGATAGCTGCGGTAAGGCTTCGGCAGCTTGTCAAAGTTTTCCGCGACGAAACGCGCCGTTGGCGCGGTGAGGTCATAGCGCAGCGACAGCCACTGATCGTCGTCGTCCTGGAAGGAGAAGACGCCTTCGTTCGGCCGGTCCTGGTCAGGCAGGAATTTGCCCAGAGCATCGGTGTATTCGATCAGCGGCTGGTCGACCGGCTCGAAGCCGTAGAGCTCATAGACCGAGCGGATGGTCGCCATCATCTTCTCGACGGCGCGGATGTCCTCGGCGCTGCGGTCGGCAAAACCGCGCGGCAGCCGCGCTTTCGTCTTTTCGGATTTGTCGGCCATGGGATGAGTACTCGGTGTTTCGTGGCACGCCATGGGTAGGAAATTTCCTACTTCCAGGGCGCGCGTGTCCTAACCGATGCCGATTGGTGCGGCAAGGGTTTGCAGCCTAACTCGCGATCGCCGCGCCGCCCTTATCCGCCTGCCGGCACCTTCTCCCCGTGTAGCGACGGGGAGAAGGAGGAAGTTTCGGCGCAGGCGCTACAGCTCCAACGTTGGCGACTGGCGAAACCCGCGGCGGCAGCGTCCTTCTCCCCGTGACTATATGGGGAGAAGCGGCCGGCAGGGCCTTGAGGGGCAGCGCCGAACGAGCGAAGATTAGCGTCGGTCTTGGTTTCGGTAAATTTGACGTTCCAGCCCTCCTCTCGAAACAAACCACACAAAAAACGAAACAATTCCGCCATCGGCGCGGCATGCTGCCGACACAATCGACGACCATAAAGCGCACCGAAACAAGTGGTTCGGGGCCATGGCGACGGCTAACGATATTATCGACAGCGGCAGATCGACCAGGCTGCGGCCTGCCGGCGGCGTTGCGCCCAAGCCGACACAGCAGCCGGCCGGACCGTTCGACGTTCCGCCGCAGAGCAGCAAGTCTACCGTGGGCGATGCGCTGGTGACAGGCCTGCTGGTTATCTATCCGACTTTCGCGGCTGTGGCTGCGATCATCGCTGGGCTGTTCCTGACCAGCGCCGGCAACCTCTGACTTTAACCAATGGTCATGGGATCATCATGCATCTGCAATGTGCGTGCGCGCTTGCCGGCGCGCTGATGCTTGGCGCCACCGGCGTGGCCAACGCCTGCCAGCCGGGCGATGCGCGCCTTGCCGGCCATTACTACCTGAACGGCGTCATGGAGGTCTGTTCCGAACTGCTGTTGAATAAGGACGGCAGTTTCGAGTTCGCGCTCGCCTATGGCGCCAATGATCAATACGGCAAGGGATGCTGGGTGCGGAAGGGCTCGACCGTCGAGGTCATCCCGGCCGGCCGCAGTTCCGCCTCGACGCATCATACGCCCGACGACCGCGGCTTCAGCGGACTGGTGCTGACGGTGTCTGGCACCAGCCTGGTCTGGAACATCAACGGAAGCGGCCACGAGGGCAGGTTCGAGAAGTAGCGCCTCTGCCCTTTTCCGTATGGGAAAGAAGAAAAAAAGCGCGCTATTTTGGCAGCGTCAGCTTCTTGCGTTCCTTCTCCACCTGCGCCCTGCAATAGCAGCCCTCGAGATGGTCGTTGACCAGGCCCATGGCCTGCATGAAGGCGTAGACCGTCGTGGGGCCGACAAAGCTCCAGCCGCGCTTCTTCAATTCCTTCGATATCCTGACCGACACGGCCGTCGTCGGATTGGCGCGCAGATGCGCCAGGTCGACGATCTCGGGCCTCTCGTCGGGACCTGGCTCGAACTTCCAGAACCATGCGGCAAGCGAGCCGAACTCGTAGACCATCTCGCGGGCGCGTTTGGCGTTGTTGATGGTCGAGACGATCTTGCCGCGATGGCGGATGATCCCCGCATTGCCGAGCAGGCGCTCGACATCCGCGGCGGTGAATTCCGCCACCTTGTCGAAGTCGAAGCCAGCGAAGGCTTCGCGGAAATTCTCGCGCTTGCGCAGTATGGTCAGCCACGACAGGCCCGACTGGAACCCTTCCAGGCAGATCTTCTCGAACAGCCGCCGGTCATCCGTCACCGGGCGGCCCCATTCATGATCGTGGTAATGAAGATAGTCCGGCAGATTGCCGTGCCAGAAGCAGCGTGCCTTTCCGTCGGGGCCTTCGAGAATACCGGCATTTTCGGTCATCGCGTTCAAATCCAATCGTTAATGCGCTTCAGCGCAGCTTTTACCGCGGCTTTACCAGATTCCTGAACCGGCCGGTAACCACACCAAAAGCTTTACTGACAGTTCCGCATTTTACGCATTCCGATTCATGTTTTGCTTGCCGCTGCGCGCCAAGGATCGCGAAACCGAAGGGCCCTCTCCGCCCCGGATGAGTTCGATCAAGGTGCGTTCCGATGAAGACAGCGTTTTGTTCCCTGCTCGGCGCGGCGGTAATCCTTGCCGCCAGCGCCACGACCACCCTTGCCAACGACCGCTACGCCGACATGCCGCCGGTGATGGTGAGCCCCGACCTTTCGGCGCCCTGGGTGCTGCAGCTTGGCCGTGCACCGGGCATCGTGCGCCCGACCCGCCAGGCGACGCAGCCGCCGCTGCAGCGCCTGTTCCAGGCGCAGCCCGACCGGCAGCGCACGGCGGCCGTGCAGCAGTCGGCCAGGCGCATGGTGATGCGGCCGCAGATCAACCCGATCTATCTGCCGCAGGAAGTGGCCTATGACGGCCCAGCGAAACCGGGCACCATCGTCATCGATACCCACCAGAACTTCCTCTATCTGGTCGAGAGGAACGGCAAGGCGCGGCGCTACGGCGTCGGCACCGGCAAGCCCGGCTTCGAATGGTCGGGCACGCACAAAATCACCGACAAGAAGGTGTGGCCGGACTGGCGCCCGCCGGCGGAGATGATCAAGCGCGAGGCGGCTAAGGGCCGTTACCTGCCGACCTATCTGGCCGGCGGCATCGAGAACCCGCTGGGCGCGCGCGCGCTCTATCTCGGCACCACCGAATACCGCATCCACGGCACCAACCAGCCCTGGACGATCGGCGGCGCGGTGTCTTCCGGCTGCATCCGCATGCGCAATGAGGACGTCGTCGACCTTTATGAACGCGTCAATGTCGGGACCACGGTCGAGGTGATATAGTTTCGCGAACCAGCCGGTTAGGCGGCGCAGCACTTTTAGTCCAGCTGTTGCCGCCAAGTCATAGTTCGATCCCGTGGGATGTGCTTAAATCGGTGTCGAAGTTTACGGGGGACGGGCCGTGTGGGGATACGGCCGGTCACGAAAGGGGGGGGGGGGGGGGCGCGCCGGCCCGGGGGGGGGGGGGGGTTTGGTTTGGGGGGGGGGGGGGGGGAGCCCCCCCAACACGCGGCGTAGGGTTTGGGGGGGGTTTTACCGCGCCCCCCAGCGATTTGGCG